>DUPD01000021.1 GCA_012838505.1 Bacilli bacterium
AAAGCTTTTATCAATTAGCTGAGGCCGATCCCGCGGAAAGCGTCCGCCTAGAGTGGAAATCACCGCGTCACCTGTAACCCAATTGTTCGTGTTTTATAGCCAATTAAGTCATTATGAAATTCATTCACCTGAGATAGTAAAGTTTAGAGTAGATACTAAGTTAACCCCAGACTAGTAATAGATTAAGTGTTTATTATCTTCAAAGAACTTTACAATTTTCTGATCAATTCCCTCATCTGTCACAAGGCCTGTTACCTCACTTGCTTGGCAGATTTTCAGCGGTGCATATTGACCGAATTTATGGTGATCAGCTACCGCATAGATTTGATTTGCATTATCATACATTGCTTTTTTCACTTCAAATTCCTGAAAACCATAATCCATAAAGCCAATTTCAGGTGTAAAACCAGAAATACTCATAAAAAACTTATCAATTTGAAACTGATTAATATACTCAATTGAAGCGGATCCACCGACAAATAACTCGTTATTATTGACTTGCCCCCCTGGAAGAAGGATTGTCCAGTCTGTATCATAAGCGACTTGCTGGGCTATTAGAAGTGAATTCGTTAATATCGTTAGTTTTTTATAATGGTTGATTAGTTCTTGAACAATCATTGTGTTTGTTGTACTAACATCAAAAGCGAGAAAATCATTTTCCTGAACTAAAGAGACACATGCTTTTGCAATCATTTGTTTTTCTTGAATATGAATCATCTTTCTTTCAGTAAAATTTGTCGCATGAATATTGCGCTTCAGTGCAATTGCTCCGCCATGAACTCTTTTAAGGAAATGTTGCTTTTCTAGAGCCTCCAAATCTCTTCGAATTGTTTCCATTGATACTTGAAAATTCTCACTCATCTGTTTGACTTCGATAACATTCTCTTTATTTAATTCATCTAATATTCGTCTCATGCGTTCATTTTTATTCATTAATATGAACCTCCTTATTGCTTTATTATACATAATTTTGTGGTTTTTAAGTAATAAATGTGGCTTTGGAGTGGTTTATTTACTTAAAAACAACAAAATCTTACGAAATACTCAACAATACAAGAGCGTTTTTGTGCTAATCTAATTATGGACTTGAAAGGAAGTGAGAACTTGGCGATCATTGAATTAAAAAATATTTATAAAAAATATGGCGATCAATCAGATGTAATTGAAGATTTTAATTTATCGATTGAACAAGGAGAGTTTGTTGTCTTCCTCGGGCCATCTGGTTGTGGGAAATCAACGATACTACGAATGATTATGGGCCTTGAATCAATTACGAGTGGTGAATTGAAAATCAAAGGAAAGCTTCAAAATAATATTCCCGCTAAGCATCGTAATATTGCGATGGTTTTTCAAAATTATGCACTCTACCCACATATGAGCGTTTTTAATAATATTGCTTTTGGCTTAAAGGTAAGAAAAACGCCTAGAAAGGAAATAAAAGAAAAGGTGACGAAGGTGGCTGATTTGCTCAATCTAACACCTTACTTAAAAAGAAAGCCGAAAAATTTATCGGGTGGACAAATGCAACGTGTCGCACTAGGAAGAGCAATGGTACGTGATACAGATATTTTTTTAATGGATGAGCCGTTGTCAAATTTAGATGCAAAGTTGCGGACAACAATGCGAGAAGAGCTTGTTCAGCTTCATAGAAACCTATCGGCGACAACCATTTTTGTCACTCATGATCAAATGGAAGCTATGACAATGGGTGATAAAATCGTTATTTTAGATGCTGGGAAAATCCAACAAGTTGGCAGTCCTGATGAAATTTATCATCAACCAGAGAATTTATTTGTCGCAGAATTTATTGGGGCAAAGAAAATGAATTTACTTGAATTAACAAAGGACGAGCGGGGGGTAACCTACTCGAATCAAGTAATTAAACTTCCTGTCTTTGAAGCGGACAAAGAGGCGGATATTTTAGGTGTGAGAGCAGAAGATTGTAGACTTTCCCTAACGGAAGGCTATCCATTTGAAATAACTTTTATTGAGAAACTCGGTTCAGATCAGTACATCCATGGAATTTCAGATGGTGAAAAAGTAATTGTTCGAGAAAAGCCTGAAAAGACATTTGAAGTTGGTCAACAGATTTACTTTACAATTAATGAAGAAAAAATCCATTGGTTTAATCGAGAAACTGGTGAAAAAGTGAGGCCGAAAAATGGATAAGCAAGCAAATTTTAAACAACTATTTGTTTTTGTTTTGATTCCACTGATTCCACTAGTTATTTTTTGGATTATTCCATTAATTATTTCAGTTTGGTTAAGTTTGACCAATTGGGATTATATTAGCCCGACTTATGAATATGTCGGACTGGATAATTATTTAAATTTAATTAACAATGATGCTTTTTTAGATGCCCTAAACAATACCCTTTTATTCACAGTGGCGACGGTAATTCCGACGATTGTTTTAGGTTTTGTCTTTGCCGTCATGTTAAATCAATTACGAAAAACAAAAGGATTTCTACAAGGGCTCATGTTTGCACCATGGATTACGCCAATGGTTGGGATGTCGATCGTCTGGTCATGGATGTTCAATCCATCCGTTGGTCCGATCAATCAAGTATTGGGACTATTTGGACTGCCAGAACCAAACTGGTTGTCAGATTCAAGTACGGCAATTTGGGCAGTAATTATCGTCACTGTATGGAAAGGTGTTGGTTGGGCGATGTTGTTCTTCTCAGATGCACTGACCAAAATACCAAAAGGGCTGTTTGAAGCAGCAGATGTAGAAGGTGCAGGGCTTGGTCAGCGAATTCGAATGATTTTAATTCCACTTGTATCACCAATGACTCTTTTTCTATTTATTATTTTAACGTTGGACGCATTACAAGCCTATGATCAAATTAGTATATTAACGCAAGGTGGTCCTTCGGGTAGTACGCGAACTTTGTTGTACTTATATTATGAAATGACGTTTCAACAATTCAATATTGGCGCAGGCACAGCGGTTACCGTTCTGATCTTAATTATTTCTGCATTTCTAGCATTTCTGTCAATGATCTTATCGAAAAAATTTGTTTTTTATTAGGAGGTGTGTGATGGAAAAAGCAACTCGATCTGAACGCATCATTTTGTTTCTTATACTAGCTTTCATTGGTGTATTTATGGTGTTTCCGATGATATGGATGTTCCTTAGTTCATTAAAAACAACCGAAGAAGTACTAGGTTCAACAATGACTTTTTTGCCTAGTGATCCACAGTGGTCAAACTTTTCAGGCGCCTTAGAATTAGCACCATTTTTAAGATATATTTGGAATAGTTTTTCAACAGCAACCGTGATTGTGTTGGCGCAACTTTTTTTATCTAGCCTATTGGCATATGCACTAACTCAAATGGAATTCCGTGGGCGTAATGTTTTATTTATGATTATTTTAGCGACATATATGCTTCCGGCCGCAACAACTTATGTGCCGAGCTATATTATTATTTCGCGAATGGGATTAATGGATTCACTTGCTGGTGTTGTGGTCTCTAATATTGTTGATGTCTTTAGCTTATTTTTATTGAGACAAGGTTTTCTAAAAGTACCAGGGGAATTGATTGAAGCAGCGCGTGCTGACGGTGCATCAGAATGGAGAATTTTATGGAGGATCGTTGTCCCGACATCAAAAAACACCTTAATTAATGCCGCTTTAATTAGTTTTATTGGTCACTTCAATAACTATCTCTGGCCATCACTGATTACCAATAGTGAAGAGAACTTCTTGATTTCAGTCGGCTTGAATCGATTTTTCAATAGTCAAGGCGCATTTGGACAAACATTCCCATTGATTATGGCGGCAACAGTGATCTCGATTCTGCCATTAATTATTGTCTATTTTCTATTGCAAAAATACTTCATTGGAGCGATCAGCTCTTCTGAAGGGATTAAAGGTTAAAAGGTTCTGAAAAATAAAAAAATAAAGGGAGGAGTGAATTTCAATGTCTAAATTAAAAATGATTGTTACATTGTTTGTGTCTATTCTTTTGTTAGCGGCGTGTGGTACAGGAGGAGCGTCATTAGATTCGGAATCATCAACAAGTGAGGATGATAACTCGACAGCGACAGATATTGAAACATCAGTGGAGCCAGTTGAAATTGAATTCTGGTACGGTTTGGGTTCTGTCGCAGGTGAAACGATGGAATCCATTATTTCAGATTTCAATCAGTCTCAAGAAAGTGTAATTGTTAAAGGTGTATCTCAAGCAGATTACACCGAGACATGGCAAAATGTTCAAGCAGCTCTAGCAGCGAATAATGCTCCAGCAGTCTTTATTGGTGGGACAAGCTTAGTTAATGCTTATGGTGGAGATGAAGGTATTTTTGAACCGCTAGACGACTATATGGATGCAGAAGACTTTAACCGAGCGGACTTACTATCTGTTTTTACCGAAGCAAATATTGTTGATGGAAAAACTTATGGTGTTGCGGCCTATGGTACAACACAAATTATGTATTTTAATGCTAATGTTTATCAAGAAGCAGGAATTGACCCAGATGAGGCATTTGCTTCTTGGGAAAATTTAGCTGAGGCATCAGAGAAAATTCAAGTTGATACAGATGCTGAGTTTGGGCATATGATTATGTGGGGTTATGAGAACTTGCGTGATATTGCTTTAAGTAATGGTGGACAAGTCATTAGTGATGACGGTACGGAGGTTTTAATTAATTCACCTGAGTGGGTTGACGCGTGGGAATTTGTGCGTAAGTCAATCCATGATGACAAGACAATGGGGATCATCTCTGGTGGTCAAGGTTGGGAATATTGGTACCGAACAATTGATCAAGTCATGAACGACAATGCTGGTGGCTATGTTGGATCATCTGGAGATCGTGGTGATTTAGATTTTACCTATATTGACGCAAGAGTACAACCTGGTATGGGGGGGAATTCACCAGCGCCAATCGCGAATGGCTTGAACATGATTATTCCAAAAGCTATTTCACAAGCAGAAAAAGATGCAGGATTCCAGTGGATTGAGTACTTTACAAGCCCAGAAGTTCAATCATTTTGGTCGATGACAATCGGTTATATTCCTGTTCGCGAATCAACGATGCAAGTACCAGAATATCAGCAACATGTCGAAGAAAACCCATATGCAGGTATTCCATATCAACAAGCATTGCATGCATCGCCAGAATTTATTGACCCAACAGGTGGACTCATTACAGATGCGCTTGCGATTGCCGCTGATAAAGTTGAATTAGAAAATATTTCAGCACAAGATGCACTCAATGAAGCAGCAGAAGTAGCACAACAAGCCTTAGATGATCATAATAATCAATAATTAACAGCAAATTTTAGTGGGGGATCGAGTCCGTTCGATCCCTCCAATAGAGGAGCTAAACTTATGACAGAGAAAATTATTTTTGATATTAAAGCGATTGATGGACAAGATAAGTCAGTTTCGCTGGAATCATTAAAAGAAAAAGCAATTTATACGGCAAAAATTGAGGTCGATCAGCACTATGAGCAAATCGTTATTTCATTTGAAACAGACAATATTTCTTGGTTCGCTTGTAATGTTTATGATCAAAATCAATTACGTGGACAAGCACTCCATTTTATAGATCAGCCAGTCAAATCACTCTTTATCGGTAAAAAAGAAGAATTTAACTCGGCAACATCTATCTCTGGAGAGATTTCACCAGGAATCTGGTTGATTGAGCTTGAAGTACTGACAAAGGCCAAGGCAGATATACATTTAAGTCTTGAATATGAGTTGCGCAAGCAAGGTAAAATAGCAGATGATTATCTTAAAAATCAAATCGACATTTTAACAAATGTGACTAAAAAAGAGGGAACTGAAAAATGGTATAAGGGTGATTTCCATACCCATACAACTTACAGTGATGGCAGTATGACAAGAACGCGAAATCTTGAAAGTGCTCAAAAACAAGCATTAGACTTCTTTGTTGCAACAGACCATACTGTTGTCACACACTATTGGCCGAAGCAAGAGAAGGTTGTTGTCTTTCCAGGGACAGAATTGACAAGTCCCGGTGGCCATGCGAACTTTCTTTTTATCGAGCGATCTATTTTTAACGGCTGTAAGTTAGAGGACATGTATTCAGAAGCGGGTATCAACAAAATTATTGAAGCGAATCAGGATAATGGCTTGTTCTCAATAAATCACCCATTTTTATCACCATGGGCGTGGACTTTAAAAGAAACTAAGCTCAATCTGGTGACAGCATTAGAAATATGTAATGACCCTACATATGCTGATAATCATGAGGCAACAGAAAGAGCACTGTCATTGTGGTCCATTTTATTAAATGACGGGTATCGGATCACTGGAATTGGAGGGTCTGATAGCCATCTACTACCAGAGGAGACCTATTCAAACCAAACGGTTCCGTCTTTAATTGGCGATCCCGGAACTTATGTTTATGCTAATCAATTGTCGGCAACAGAACTAAAATCAGGAATTGAGGCAGGACATGTGGTTATTAGTCGATCTGGCTTTATTGACTATAAAATTAGAGGTGAGGAACACTTGCTGCCAGGTGATCAAGTAGTTGTAACGCAATGCACTCTAGAGATAAAACTTGAAGAAAGTAATAAGGTAAATTTTCAGTGGATTGTTGATGGTAAAGTTGAAAAAGTAGATCAAGCGGATGAATCTCATTTTCAAGTTAATTTCACAGACGAGGGATATCACTGGATCAGAGTTGATCTCTATGATCTTGAGGGTACCTTTATCGGAACAACAAATCCGTTTTATTGGGGCGAGACAGAACCACAACTTGAGACATGGGGAGACGCATTAAATGAATGGAAAAAAGAGAGCAATTCTATTTGATAAAGATGGAACACTAATTCACTATAATACAATTTGGCCAGATGCGATTCGTGCCATGATACCATTATTCAGGGAAAAGTTTGCTGTTAAAAAAGATGTACTTGATGACCAACTCTTATCACAACTCGGTCTAAACGGGCAACTTGTAAATGATTCAACACCAATTGCTTCAGGCACATCAAGCAATATCGCATATGTCTTAAATCAAGCGCTAGAAACAAGTCATGATGATTTGTTAAGCTTTGTCAGAGATTATTTCTATCAATATACAATCGCCAATCAAGATAAAATTCAGGCGATCGGAAATGTAAAAGACTTATTTACGAACTTAAAAGCACAAGGCTATACATTGGGTGTGATTACAGCAGACGACTATGAATCAACGATTTTTACGATCAAACATTTGAAGATTGATGAATTAATTGAGTTTGTAGCCACGGGTGATCGCTATAAAGCAAAACCATCAAGCGAGGCAATGACCAGTTTTTCCTCTGAGTTAGGCTTTGACCCAGATCAAATTTTATTCGTAGGCGACTCAATTATTGACATGCAATTCGGCAAACATTTTAGAACAGGAATTGCTGTTTTGTCTGGAGTTGGCTTAAGAGAAGAGCTAATGGAATATACGGATTATTGCTATCAAACAATTCATGACATCCCCTATGATACATTTTTTACAAAATGAAAACCTGAATCAAACTCAATAATTAGCAAAGAGAAAGCACCTATCTATGATGACAGGTGCTTTCACTATTAATTAACAAATTCTACTGAGTAATTAATCGCATCAAAAACATCGATTAATTTGTCAAATTCCTCGATACTACCGCCATAAGATAATACATATGCACGCTTGTTGGCGACATAGACTCTTTGAATTAGCGGATAACCTTCAGTTATTCCGGTCAACTCAGCCCAGACCCGGCCATTAACATTCACTTTCTCAACGTTATCATACTCAATCGTTGCATCTGAATTTTGCTGCAGCAAGTCAAGGTAATCATCCAAATCTAATTTTAACTCAGTTGGTAGTTCCTCGATCACCATGTTAAAGTTTAGCCCTGTTTCTAAATCTAACGTATAACCAATCATCGGGAATCCTACATCACCAAAATCTAGCTCAAACGTATCAGTCGGTATGTTGAGAGTTAAGTCGTCAAACATGACCGTTTCTGTTTCATAGTCGATAGCTTGTCCTTCGATCACTTCAAGCCCTTCAATGTCTTCGGCTTGATCTACTGGTTCAGTCTCACCCGTCGAGCACCCAGTCACTACGAGTAAAAGGACGATCGTAATTAGCATGAAAAAATTATTTTTAATCAAATGATTGCCCTCCATTAAAAAATTAATCTACCCTTTTTCTAGAGTATGACATTATTATTTCTTTACTTTATTATTGAGTGGAGGGATTGTTTAAAAACCGTCTTTCAATCTTTGTTAAACGCCTTATCATATTTCGATTCTTTAAAATGGTAAATTATCCATCATATAATTTTCTTCCATTCGTTTCTCTTCCGATATTTTATAAGCCTGATGCTTTTCTAATTCAAATTTTTGAACTTTTTGAGCGAGTGAACCGCGGGTAAATAAATAAGCATCATCTAGTCCCATCTGTAGTACATTTATTACGGACCTGTTAGTTTTTTGTGCAAAAGTTTTAGCCGTATGGACATCTTGTCCGCCTAAGTACAACCAGTTATCGCAATTATTTGTGATAGTGCTGGCTTTATGTTCGCCATAAAGCGCATCTAATTGAGTTAAACTTTGAATAATAATACTCACATATATTTCTCTAGATCGGATAACAGAAGTAATGTTATCAAAATCTTTAATAACTGTATTTGTCGCAAAATCATCTAAGATAAATCGTACTGGAATATCAAGCCGATTATCTGAGTTTTCATCAGCCGCACTAATTAATACTTGAAAAGCTTGGGCATAGAAAATATTGACTAAAGCATCCATTGAACGATCGATATCACTAATGGATAAAAACACCACTTTCTTTTCTTTTCCTAAATCTTCAAAATCAATTCGATTTCTTTGTTGATACATTCGATTTAAATCCGTTCCAAATAAATTAGCAAACTTTTCGGCTAAAACACCACGGATACTGGCGTCCATTCTCTCAGCTTTTCCATTATTTCTATATAACAAATAGAGCTTAAAAGCATAACTCTTTCTATTCTCATTATATAATGCAATCATTTTTTCATGGAAAGACTTCGCAGTCGAAGTGAGGAAGGTATCAAATACTTTATCCAAAGTGTGTTGATGTGGCTCATAAGCTTCGAGTACATAGGCAATCATCGAAGTCAGATACATTCTTGCGGCGCTATTCCAGTAAGGATCTTTGTCGCCTTCGATATCTGGTACGAGTGCATGGCTAATTGTCAAGATGTCTTGTTCACTATATAAACCTGTATTTTTATTATAGCGGATAAAATCTAAAGGATTATAACCTTCGGATAAAAATATATCCTTAAAATTAATGTCTTTTATTGTGTAGCCTTTTGAGCGTAAATAAGGCGATAATTTATCTTTTAAATCGCCTTTTGTATCGGCAACAATCATACTTTCATTTGCTTGTAAAATATTTGGAATAACGTAGCCTCTTGTTTTACCCGCGCCACTCGGTCCAATGATTAAATCATTATTATTTAATTGTGTTTCCCATGTGTTGTTATTTTGATAGACATCCTGTGCTAAAATTCTACTGCTCATATATCTCACCTTTCAAATTTTTCTAAGATTCCATCTGCCAAACCAAACGCGATTGCTTCCTCTGCATAAAAGTAAGTATCTTCTGCGGTATTTTTATAGATTTCTTCTATTGGTTGCTTTGTATGTTTTGCTAATATCTTTGCGATTGTTGCTCGCGTGCGCATCAAATTTTGACTAATGGATTGGATATTTAATGCACTCCCTGAAAGATTTCCACTAATTAACGGATCATGTAGCATAATTTTTGCATGAGCGAGCATTTTCCTTTTATCACCGGCAGCAAATAATATTGCGGCCATGCTTGCGGCAGTCCCAATACAAACAGTTTCTATTGGACTAGAAACGGCCATCATTACATCATACAAAGCTAAACCACTTGAAACTTCGCCTCCTGAACTATTAATATAAATCGTGATTGCTTGATCTGGATTTTGATAATTTAAATACCTTATTTGACTGATTAAACTATTGACGGATTCACTATTAATTTCACCAATACATTCAATTTCTCGATGCATCAACATTTCATCTTCTAGCGTATAACGTGATATTCCTTGATAACTTTCTTCGACAATCTGCGGATTATTTATTTTCATATAGCCACATCCTTAATAAAAACATCTTTTATTTTTTCGTAAATTAATTTTATCAAATCACAAGTCCGACAATTCAGACTTCTCGACTTATTGAATAAAAAAACGTTAAATCGAAAGAAGTTCTTTCAATCTAACGTTTGGTTGTTTAGCATTTAAATATATTTAGCTATATTTGTTATTTAAGTTTTTAATTTTTTCTTTGATTGTTTCTCGTATATGTAGCGGATTTAAAATTTCAACCTCCTGATTATATTGTAAAGCCCAGTTAACAATCGCAAATTCTGTCGCTTGGACTTTAATAATATGTCCATAATAATCTTTCTTATCTTCTTTTATAAATTGATAGTCGCCAAACCAATCATAAATAAATTTATAATCAATGGAGCGTTCTTCCCCTGAATGGTGGCTGATTTTTATTTCAATATCTTTTGGGTCATCATAGGCGATATTGATATGTTCATTATTAAAGGTCTTTTCTAATTTTTCTGGTAAGTTCTCTACTTCTTTATTTGGAGTTCTTTTCTCATGAAGGATTTCAATGTCATTCATTAAATCAATTCGCCAAACTGACATCCTATTTTCTTGTACCGCCTCTTCTCCATATTGCTCTGTATTTGCTAGGAGATAATATTTTCCATCGTCAAACACGATGTAATATGGACTAACCAAGTTTGGATTTTTATCGCGAGGAATGAACTTAACATCTCCAGCATCCTCACCCTCTCCTGAATACCAACTATATAAATTAAATTCGATTTGCTTATTTGTATCGATTGCTTTATGAATGATTTGTAAGTTGTCTTGAACGATTTCTTTATCAACCGCTGTACTTTCTTGTTCTTTAAAAACACGCGTAAAAAGAGCTCTTTCTTCTTTAGCGTAAAATTTATCGCCTAATTCTTGTTTTATTCTCTCAGTTAAGATTTCTGCTTGATTGTTTGAAATTGTTTTAATTGACCAAATCCCTTCAAGGATTAAATCAATTTCATCATGACTAAAGGGATGGTTATAATACATGCTGCCTAATCTATTATTCTTCTCCTCTGAATCAATTTTTAACCCACTAATAACTACTCGCCAATCTTCTTCATCTAGCAGGCGCTCATCATAATCCGTATTTAAGCCCTCATGTAAATCTTTAAATGCTGTAGTTTGGGCGTGTTTTCCACCTAAAAACTTACTCAAATTGGGATCGTCTCTTAAATGCCTCCGCTCGAGTGGATTATCTTTATTACTGTGCCATTTTAAATGTTTTAGTAAACGAATGACTTTTGACAAGATTATCACATCCTATTTTTGATATATTTATTGATTGTTCTTACTTTTAAAAAATATCTCCCATTCGAATGAAAATGGGAGATATTTAAATGAACTGATTTACGTGATAATATCCGCTTCTTTTGCTAATTTTATTATTTCATCATAAGGGTCTCGACTATGTTTAGTGAATTTATCGAATATTTCTCGACCATATTCTTTAATAAATAATAGACCATACTTTACATTTTTTTCAGGATCATCGCCTTGTGGCATTCTTATTGGCTCTCCATTTTGATCTATAACTGGATATTCTTGATCGACAAATTCAAAAAATTCATTTCGAACATATTTTGCAATAATAGCTGCTGCTGCACTTGGTGAGTTTTTAATAGCATCTGCTTGATGTGTTGCTTTTATGTTTTCAATAATCCGACTATTTGGATTAAAATCAGTAATTGATTTTCCTTTCATTTTATTTCCTATTCCTTTTAAATAATTATAGTAGGTTGTATCGTTTTCAAACCGATCATAAGTAATGTAACGAGGCTCTTCGAATTTATCAATTGTCTGTTGAATTGCTTGATTAATCATGAAAGCTTGTACCGCATTTACATTGTTTGTATGTTCAAATAGCTCATTAAAATCCCAGCGCGTATCATGTTCATATTTTTGTTTAGGGTTTGAATAATCGCCAATCGCTTCGACAATTGTAAACTTTAATTTGTTCTTTGAATCCATTAGCGCTGAAGCAGTTTTCTCTAATTTACTTCCTTTTATTTTTTTTGAATCGTTGATTTCAAGCTCCTCAAACAAATCTTGATTAAATTCATCATCATAATAGACTGCACAGCTTACCATTGGCCCATAAAATTCTTTACCCGTTTCGTCGGCCCCAATTTCATTATAGTTTTTTTGTTTAGTATATGGCTCCCTTGCAGGTAGTTCATAACGCTCTCCTTCAAGCGCGCTCTCTTCCTCATCAGCTCTTTGCATATAGTTCTTTGCATCTGCTAAAGTTTTAAAGCCTTTAAACTCTGCATTTGAAAAGCCATCCACATGTGTATGGCACTCTTCCCAATTCTCATATATCCCAGGTTTAAATCCTTTTCTAACTGCATAATATTTTTTTGTCATTTTTTGACTCCTTTGTCATTAATTTTCATATTTTAAATTAATCATTCATGGCTTTAAATATTACAACAGAAATGGACTGCGAACGCTTAGTCACTCAAGAATCCCATTGCTTTAGCTGTGGGAGTCTCAAGAATGTATATTAGCAATTGTTTTAATTGGAGTATGTTTTATTAGTACCTTTTGAACATCTTTTCTATGAGTTTTATCATCCACTAAAATTTTATTGTATTTAAATGGATAAGGTGTTGATATACGATTTCGCAAAGCATAACTATTTAAATTATTAAATAGTTCAATAATTTTTCTTAATGATGCTTCAGTATGTTTTTTTAAATTCTTAATTTTTTCGTCTAACTCTTTCTTTGGTACTTCTTTTTTTGAAATTGTCTGTCTTAATTGTTCTAACCGATATTTTTCAATCAAATATTTTGGTAGATAATCAAACTGAGCTTGAAAATCGACGATTACTTCCTCTTCTTCTTTTGAAAGAGCGTCGATTACGGCATTGAATGCTGTGACATTAAACCCATCTAAATCATCAGATCTCGAACTTTCAATTTGCATATTTTTAAAAGTTTCTCTGTCCATTTCTTCTAGCTCTTCAAGGTAGGTAGGGTTGACTCCTAGTTTTGTAATTACATTTTTTATTATTGTAAAATTGGCTATTAAATGTAAACTATAAAATCCTAATACGTCTTTACCTAAAAGATTATTAATTTCTATAGCTGATTCCACCAAATCATAAGGACCTGCCTCAATTGAGTAGACTTTTTTTAATGCAGACTGAAGAACCTCATCATTTAAACTCAGGATTTGCTTTAAAGTTTCGAATTCTAAATAATACATCCAAGACATCCATTCTCAGTTTTATTTTAATACCTGTTTAATATTTTTTCCATATCTAGTATGCATTTCTATATGTTGCTCCTAATTTTTGTAGCTGAGCAATTCGATTATCAATATCAGGATGTGAAGATATTAAAGCTGCCCACGGTCCGCTCGCTTTCACACCGTGGAACGTATCTAAAACTTCAGCAAGTTCATTGCCGTATCCACAGTTATATGCAAATTTATCTGCTTCGAATTCTTTTTGTCTACTCGAATGTGATACAAGGAGTACTCCTATTTTAGTCCATACTCTCATTAAAAATACTAACATAAGATCAATGACAATTGTTTTAATCAATTCTCCAATACTTTTTTGATAATTAGCAAATACTAGACCCGTGATAAATGCAATGATTCTTATAAAGAGGAACAAGAAAGTAACTAAAAAGTTACCTATTAAAATAATCAACGTGATGTCTGTGTCTTTATGGGCAATATGTGCAAACTCATGAGCTAATACCGCTTTAATCTGCTCATCGGAATATTTCAAAAGACCACGATTGATTGTGATTGTTTTTCTTCCTGTGGCAAAAGCATTTGGTGAACTGTCATCATTAATGAATAATTCTATATTATCATTTAAGGTTGGGTGTAAATCTTTTGCTTTTTTGTAAACTTCATTAAATAAAGGTTCTAATCTTTCAACTTGTTCTTGTCTTTTAATTTTTTTACTCCCCGTTTGTAGCCTCAAAAGCCATTCACCAATCGGAGACAACGTAATTGCCAGCGAAATAATATAAATGACAATTGCCAAAAAAGTACTAGTCAAAGCCTCTTGTGAAGTAGTTGCCCCTACATTAAATATACTAATCACTAACAGCGTGTTCAATACTAAATAAATGATTACTCCAATATTTTTCTTTTGTACATTAGCATTGCATAAAAACATTTTACAGTTGTCAAATCATTAAATTATGTTCCGAACAAATAAAGTTAAAAATTACCATCTTCCGTTCGATTTTAAAATAAAAAAAGTGAACAGCGAACAAAGAGTAGCTCTCATCCACAATTTGTCATTTTATAAAGTTAAACAAACAAAGGATCAAAATCAAGTGTATTTAAATGCTCCACCTCACCTTCGGTATATTGTTGCATAATGATTTTAAAGTCTCTTTCAAAATCATACTTCCTTCGTCCTTTTGAAGACCGAGAAGGTGGGCGAAACAAAGCTTTGACGAACGTGTCGTAGCCTTTAAATAGTAAGTTTTTCAACGTATCTTTAACTTCAAGAAGCTGCCCCTTAAAGCCTGTTTTTTGTTGAATTAAAACAGATAAACAATAGGTGATAAGGGCAATCCAGATTTGACTGTAAACGGCGTTTTGACCTTTTCCATAGAATGTTTTTATTTTTAAATGTTGTTTCATCCATTTGAAAAACGTTTCTATTTTCCAGCGATAACGATAGAGATCACCGATTTCTTTAGCCGATAGGCCAAAACAATTTGTTAGAATCGTGACTCTGTTACCTTCGGCGTCTTCAGTCTCAATTAATCGGAGCGTTTGACTCATTTGAGTGCCAGATACAGGGTTGCCTAGATAAACTTCTTGATCTTTAAATATAAGTTGGTCGGTATCAGGAACCTGTTCGGAAAGCACTTCAATTTTAGCGTTCTTTTTAAGACGTGTAATAAATTGAACCTCCGAGAGACAGAGTTTTTCAAACTGTTTGTAGTCAATGTACCCTCTATCAAACAGGTAAATCGTATCTGGATCAATATCAATTAACTCGTCCATTTGCGAACGATCCGAATGGATTGCGGGAAGTAACTTTGCTTTATCCGGTATGGTGTTATCTTTAGTGACAATCACCCGCAAGTGCAACCGAACACCTGCCTTTGTTTTCCGGAATTTAGCCCAAGGATACTGATTCAAACTCATACTCATTGTGCTTGAATCAATTACATTTAAACGCGTAATATCACGTATAAATGGTGAATGGCTTGACATTTTCGTCCGTATTTTCATTGTTAAATATCGAAAGATCCGCTCAAACATCTCGGATGGTAATTGATTTAATTTTCGAGACAATTGCGAGGTACTTATACTTTCAAAACCTAGTTGTTTTTGTATGTCATCTTTATCTTTTGTTTGTTTTGACACTCTTGTTAAACTCGCTATTTCATTGAGTTGAGCAATAATGATTAGTTGAAAGAATCGATAAGCCGTCAGCTTTTTGACATACTTATCAAGGTTTTCGACATTGCTTAACTCTAAAAAAGTTTGTTCATCAATAAGTTTAAGTAGTTCACTAATTGTAGATTTTGTGGTATTCTTGTCCATGTGATTGCTCCTTATTTTTTGGGATTTGGACAGAGCTACCAAACCTAATTATAAGGAGTTTTTTCTGTTTTTTAAAGCTTTAAGCAAATCATTTGACATTTCAAAGAAATGTTTATGCAAAGCTAATGTCTTTTGTAAAAGATTTTTAATAAAATCAATGAAATATGTCATAGTTTTTTCCTTTCTTTTTCTTTGTTCTTTAATAGCTTCGATTCCTTTTTGGATTTGTTCGTTAATAATAATATCTTCGTTTTCTGTTCCCTCCCATCGCTTCATTTATTAGTGTTTTAAATACGACGACCAACTCCTTTTTCAGTTAATTTCAAATCTTTTTCTTTTTACTATATATACTAGCATATGCATAGTCTGATTTTTCCGACTTTGAGAACTTTTATAAAATAATCTGAATTTTATTTGTTTAATCATCGAAGCTTATTATCCACTTCAATTACATCTCTATAATATAATAGTTCACTCTGCATATTAAGGGGGCGCCAATTTGTGTCGCTTAACTTTAATATCGGTTATTATAAAATTAATTTAATAATATTTTTAGGAATGCATGCATTTATTATGTGAAATAGGTGAATGTCTCTTCAAAATAGTAGCCAATGTTGGATAATTATTCAAAAAATTATCAGGTAATTTCTGTTCTAAAACTTTTAAGGAAATGGGGTGTTAAAATGTCTAAGGTTGATTTAAAAATGAAAAATTTAAGTCCTCTGACTGATGATGAACTAATGGAATGTACAGGAGGTGCAAGTAAACTATTTAATGCAATAAGAGCAATATTCACTAAGGGTAAGGTTGGAGCTACCAGCATTGGTGGTGCGGTGGCTCGTTCGGCGGCAGTGGTGGCGGAGTACGGTAAATTGATGTTTATCGGTTCCAAATTGAGCAATAAAAATAAACGTATGGCCGGTTTAGAGCCAAACGTTTATTTTTTGTGAAAAGTTAAATTTCCATAATTCCGCCTTTAGACGCGTTTGTCACAAGCTTCGAATATCTTGCTAACCAACCTGTTTTAATTTTTGGCTCGAAAGGTTGTAAGTCTTTTGCGCGTTCAGCTAATTCTTGGTCTGAAACGTTGACGTTCATTGTTCGGTTCGGTAAATCAATTTCAATCGTATCACCATTTTTAATCAGTGCAATTGGACCACCTTCAGCCGCCTCTGGTGACATATGACCAATTGAAATCCCGCGAGAAGCCCCGCTAAAACGTCCGTCAGTAATGAGCGCAACTTCTGTCCCAAGTCCGCGTCCCATAATCGCTGATGTTGGGGCAAGCATTTCTGGCATTCCCGGCCCACCTTTTGGTCCTTCATAGCGAATTACGACAACGTGGCCCGCCTGTACGGTTCCATTATCAATGGCTTCTTGTGCTTCATCTTGTGAGTCAAACACAATCGCTTCGCCAACGAATTTTTTAATCGATGGATCAACAGCACCCACCTTAATGACCGAGCCTTCAGGAGCGATGTTACCATATAAAACGGATAAGCCTCCAACTGGACTATATGGATTATCTTTTGTTCGGATTACATCTGGATTTGTGATCGGATCGTCTTTAACGAGTTCACCCATCGTTAAACCTGTGATCGTCATCCGATCGGGATGGATCGCGCCAGGGATTTTTGCTAGTTCATTAATAATTGCCTGAACGCCACCGGCTTTATTAACATCATCCATTGAAATATCGGATGCTGGCATAATTTTTGCTAAATAAGGGACTCTTTCAGCGACTTTATTAATGTCGGACATTTTGTAATCAATGCCTGCCTCATGTGCGATTGCTAAAGTATGGAGGACGGTATTTGTTGAGCCACCCATCGCCATATCAAGCGCAAATGCATCGTCGATCGCTTCTTTTGTAATGATATCACGTGGCTTGACATCTTCTTTAATCATGCGAACTAAATGTTTGGCTGCTTCACGAACCAACTCTTTACGCTTATCGCTAGTTGCAACAATCGTCCCGTTACCAGGTAGCGCAAGTCCAAGCATTTCCATTAAACAGTTCATTGAATTCGCCGTAAACATACCCGAACAAGAACCACATGTTGGACATGCACTCTGTTCAATTTCTAGCAATTCTTCTGCAGTCATTTTCCCGGCTTTATGTGCCCCAACACCTTCAAACACAGATGTTAAAGAAAGTTGCTCTCCAGTCGAACTAACACCAGCTTCCATCGGTCCACCTGAAACAAATACAGACGGTACATTCGTCCGAGCCGCAGCCATCAACATGCCAGGGGTAATTTTGTCACAGTTTGGAATATAAAACACCCCATCAAACCAGTGCGCGTTAATCACCGTTTCAGCAGAATCCGCGATCAGTTCACGACTTGGTAGCGAATAACGCATCCCAATGTGTCCCATCGCAATTCCGTCATCGACACCAATTGTATTAAACTCGAACGGAATTCCGCCAGCTTCGATAATTGCTTCCTTAACAACATCGGCAAATTCACGTAAATGAACATGACCAGGAATAATATCAATATACGAGTTACAAACACCGATAAACGGCTTACCTAAATCTTTTGTCTTCACTTTTCCCGTCGCATATAACAGACTACGGTGGGGTGCACGGTCAACCCCAACTTTAATCATATCGCTTCTCACTATAAACACACACCTTATCATTTAATCTATTAATACTAGTTTAAATGCAAGGATGTCTGCTGTCAATACAATTGTTAGACAACTCCGAATATTAGTTAATTTCTAAATCATTAATCGCTCGTAAAATATGAATTTTCATCGCACTACGCGCACCCTCAGGATTCCGTGCTTTCATAAATTCCATAATCATTTGATGGTCGTTGATCGTGTCTTGGAGCGCGCGTTCACTCGTCTGCGACAAAACCACACCCGCATCAATCGCTTCAAAAATCACCGGCATCAACTTGTCCATAAATGCATTATGAGTGGCGTTCGAAATTGATTTGTGAAATTTTTGTTCAACATCTGTTCGGTCTTCACCGCGCTTAATTTTTTCTTCAATCTGTCGACCATACGCCAAAATTCGCTCCAACTCAGTATCGGTTGCCCGAATTGTCGCATAGTAAGCAGCTTCAGGCTCAAAAATTAAGCGCATTTCATATAAATCCTTTGCACCGATTCGAGCATCTGAAATATGATTCAACGACTTCATTGTCTGACTAATATCAAAATCCTGCTTCACAAACGTCCCCAAGCCACGCTTAATTTCTAACACACCGTTCGTCACAAGAACGCGAATCGCCTCACGCAATGTTGTCCGACTCACATTCAGCTCCTCTGACAATTCATTTTCATTTGGCAGCTGATCACCTGGGCTAAATCTTTTTTCAATCGCAATCATCGCCATAATATCATCAGCTATTTGATCAGATAATCTCTTTTGCACGCGACCATCACCACCTGTTTTTGTTATAGTATAGCACACGTTTATCTGCTGACAGAAAACTTAGATTATCTGCCTTCGATTGAATAAAAAGCCTACTCCAAACTGCCACTACGGACATTTCGACGATTTATAAGCTCCAAAAAGTCCGTAGCGAAATATTTGCATCTGCCTGACACATCACTCCTTCAACTAGCATGATCAAATCACTCACACTTAAAATGCACAAAAACGCAAATGTTTATTGTAAAACGATAAATATTGTTTTATAATCAATATGAAAATAAATAAGCGAGGTGTCATTTTGATGAAACAAGTGTCTACAATGTTTTTGAAAGTTGTTGTCATTTCAATGGGGATTCCGGTTCTTGGTTTGTGTATTTATCTCTTACCGAAAATAGCGGATGTTGCGTTTAGCCATGTAGCAGACGGCGATACATTAGGCTATCTTATACTGACAATCCTAATTGTGATGGCGATAACGGCGATACCATTTTATCTCGGTTTGTATCAAACAGTGAAATTATTATCTTATATTGAAAAAGATCAGGCATTTTCTCAAATTTCTGTGACAGCTCTAACTAAAATAAAAAACTATGCCAAGTTAATTAGCGCTTTATACGTTGTCATCCTGCCAATGGTTTATTTTGTCGCTGAATGGGATGATGCACCTGGTCTAATCTTAATTGATTTTGTCGTGATTGGTGCTTCATTTGCTTTGGCGGTCTTTGCATCAGTGCTCCAAAGGCTGTTGCAAACAGCGATCGATTATAAAGAAGAAAATGATTTAACGGTCTGAGGTGAAATAAATGGCGATTATCGTAAATATTGATGTGATGTTAGCAAAGAGAAAAATGAGTGTAACGGAACTGTCAGAAAGGGTAGGGATTACGATGTCGAATATTTCTATTCTGAAAAATGGCAAAGCAAAAGCGATTCGATTTTCAACGTTAGATGAAATCTGTAAGGCATTAGATTGTCAACCGGGCGATATTTTAGAGTATCGAAGTGAAGAGGAAATATAAATGAAATGTAAATCAGAACTGATAGAGGAGTGTCACCATGGTATTTAAAATTCCTTTTATAAATCATAAACAACCAGAAATAATCCCTGAACATTCAGGTGAAAATACACCGGAGCATATTGCAATTATTATGGATGGTAACGGACGCTGGGCAAAAAATAAAGGCTTGCTTCGAACGGCCGGTCATAAAGAAGGCTTATCAACACTTGTGAAAATTGTTAAGGCAGCCGTGAACTGTCAGGTGAAGATGTTAACCTTATACACCTTTTCCACAGAAAACTGGAAACGTCCAAAGGCTGAGGTAGAGTTTATTTTAAAACTGCCAAAACAACTACTTGACGTTTATTTACCTGATTTAATCGCAAACAATGTGCGCATTAATGTGATAGGTGATATGCACGATTTGCCCAAATACACACTCGATGCGATGCAATATGCGATCGATCGCACAGCACATAACACTGGTCTTGAATTGAATTTTGCACTCAACTATGGGGGCAGAGATGAAATTTTAAAAGCGATTAAAGATATGTATGCCGATGTAAGAGATACTAAATTATCGATGGATGAAGTTAATGAACAAATCTTTTCGAAATATTTATATACGGCAAAAATGCCCGAACCGGATTTATTGATTCGGACAGGTGGAGAGAAGCGCCTAAGTAATTTCCTACTCTGGCAATTAGCCTATACAGAGTTTTGGTTTACCGATGTACTGTGGCCTGAGTTTTCAGAAGCAGATTTCTTATGTGCGATTGAGCAGTATAAACAGCGGAATAGAAGATATGGTGGGTTATCGAATTGACATGAAAACACACATCGATGATGCTAGAAGTCGGTAGAAAACAAAAAATGAGGTTAGATTATGGGTCAAACAAGATTTAATGCGTATAACTTAAGTGATGATATTCTCAAGGCGCTAGAGGGATTAGCATACAACAGAGCGACAGAAGTCCAGGAAAAAGTGATTCCATTGGCGTTAGAGAACAAGGATCTCGTGGTCAAATCACAAACGGGAAGTGGGAAGACAGCTGCGTTTGCGATTCCGATCTGTGAATCGATTGATTGGTTCGAGAATAAACCGCAAGCTTTAGTTTTGACGCCAACGCGGGAACTTGCCGTTCAAGTTAAAGATGACTTTATTAACATCGGTCGCTTTAAACGGATTAGTGCGATTGCTGTCTTTGGTAAACAACCATTCGCGAACCAAAAAGCACAATTGAAACAAAAAACACACGTCGTTGTCGGTACCCCAGGACGAGTGCTCGATCATATTGAAAAAGGCACATTCCCACTCGATGAGATCAAGTACTTGGTCATCGATGAAGCGGATGAAATGCTTAATATGGGCTTTATCGAACAAGTCGAAGCGATTATTAAACAATTACCTAAAGACCGAGTGACGATGCTATTCTCAGCAACACTACCAGAAGAAGTGAAGCAACTATCAAGCAACTATTTAAATCAACCAATTGACATCGAAATTGAGCCAACACCAACGACAGCGAATCAAATTGATCATGAACTAATTGAGGTGAAAGATGACGATAAATACGCACTCCTCCGTGATCTGACAATTGTTGAAAATCCGGATAGCTGTATTATTTTCTGCCGTACAATCGAACGAGTCAATACATTAACAGACCAACTCATTACAGCAGGCTACCCAGCAGATCAACTTCACGGAGATATGATCCAAGAAGATCGCCTTGACGTGATGCGCGACTTTAAACAAGGAAAGTTCCGTTATTTAGTCGCAACCGATGTAGCCGCCCGTGGGATCGATATTGATAAGATCAGTCACATTATCAACTACGACCTACCACTCGAAAAGGAAAGCTACGTACACCGGACAGGAAGAACCGGGAGAGCCGGCGAGACAGGTAAAGCCATCACATTTATCACACCATCTGAAGAAAAGTTTTTACCAGAGCTTGAAGATTATCTTGGTTTTACAATTAACCGAGTGATAGCTCCGTCTAAAACAGAAGTGACTAAGAATCAACAAGTGTTCGAGCAAAAAATTAATTTAAAGCCGACGATCAGAAAAGAAAAAGCCGAAAAGCTGAACAAAAATATTATGAAGCTCTACTTTAACGGTGGTAAACGCAAAAAAATTCGTGCCGTTGATTTTGTTGGTACAATCGCTAAAATTGATGGTGTTAGTGCAGAGGATATTGGGATTATTACGATTCTTGACCAGTCCACTTTTATCGAGATCTTAAATGGTAAAGGTCCATTGGTGTTAAAAACGATGCGGAATACAACAGTCAAAGGGAAATTACTGAAAGTTCACGAAGCACGCGAATAATAGCTGATCAAGCTATTTAAACAGGTTTTTGTGATTGGTTTACTTTGCAACATTATGACAGATTTAACGGTAAATATGTCCCATTTATAACAACTGTTGATTATGAAATTAATTTTAGTGGAATTATTAAGTAAATACACTAAGGAGGGTTCTAGATGCGGAAAGTAAATAAATATACAATTATTATTATAAGCATATGTCTTTTTATAGTAATGCCTCTTTTTTTAGGAACACCTAAACAAAGAGCAGCTAAACGAGAATTTTCAAATAAGTTTGAAGCCTACAACGCAATTAAAGAATCACTCATAAATGAACTTCAAAAAAGTAATTCACAAAGGATGATTTTATATCCAGATGGAGTAATTACGTACCATGTCACAGATATATATAGCGATATTCAAAGTTTCATGATGGAGGATGAAGAGTTACTTAATAACTTAAATTTATTAAATGAAGTCACAGGAACATCGTTTGATCGTTGCATGATATTCAATTTTAACGGTCATATTATAGTTGATTTTGTTTATGACTGGGAGCGTGCATATGGTAACACTTATAATATCTGTTATAGTGAAAATTTAGAGGCATTAGAATTACATGCATCAGAAGGAATGCATCTCGCCACTTCATATACATTAAAAAAACTTAAAAACAACTGGTACTACTTCGTTTATAACCATTAAAGCAGGTGCTATATATCAACTATTGATCATTAAATTAATTTTAGTGAAATTATTAAGTAAATACTAGGTAATTGCGAAACTACCCTTTTAAAATGAAAAAACGAATGATAAATCCTGCAGATAAATATTACCTAAGTAAGATAGCTATATCCCTAAAAATGGGTACACAAAATAAAGGTACTGAATTTCCTTGTAAAATTAATACCTATGCAGTGAGTGGTTTTAAACTTCTGATATACTGATGTTTATCGATTTTATCAGCGAGAACAACTGTTATTAATTGTGTGATTCCAGCTAGTAATAAGTCTGCATGAAGTGTTTTTGCGTTTTGGGTTTTACGACCAGCAATGCAGAAACTTTCTTTAAAATGGTTAATGGATTGCTCTACGACAGATCGTGTTTTATAGGTCTTACGCCACATATCCGTACCACGAATTGTTCCAGGGTAAGCACGAAAGTCTTTTTCAGGATAGATGTAGAACATTCGCCCACAAGAAGATGTTGTGCAGGGATTTTCGCAGTAACATTGGCGCTTATATTTTTTATTATCGCCTATAACCCATTTGACTTTGGGACATGAAAACTTAAAACGTACTAATCCATTTTTTCTCTTAGCACTTCCTTCTGCTTTCGTCACTAAGGAAGGCTCATGAGGGCAACAAGGAATACCATTTTCATTGATTGGGCACTGCTTATTTCTGATTTTAGAGCGAGAATTAAGTGGAATATAAGCGGAAGAAAACCCTATATCCTGCAATAAAGATTTATAAATAAGACTACTATCAAAGGCAGCATCTCTCAGGAAAATCCCAGGTTTAATAAGGGGATGTTTTTGAAAAAAGTCTTCTAAAACAGGGATTAAGGCTTTGGCATCATGGAGTGATTTATCCTCGTCAGGTGAATCAGATTTCTTACCGACGATGATATCAGGGTGTGCTGTAAGGAAGTCCTTATTGTAAAAAGAAATGTCCCGAACAACACCAAGGCCATTTGTAACCATGCCAAACTTGTAAACATAACAGAAATGACCATTGATGTATAGCTGTTTAATTTCAGAGTTAGCTGCAGCATGAGAAGGCATAGAGCCATATGCTGCTTTATAAGGGTCATAAGAATCATCAAATCCATAAGTTTTCTTGTACGCTTTCAGTTGTTTGACTATTTTATTGGCGTACTTAGGATTATTTTCAGTCACAAAAGCTTCAATTCCTGACGTATCAAAAATGGTCATGGCTGCTTTAGATTGATCAATGCGTTGGCATATCGGTTCGGTAACATCAACAAGGTTATCAAACATAGATTGTAAGTCCGGCAAGAAATTTTGTTTAAACCGTGTAAATTTAGACGCATCAGGAACCTTATCAAACCCACAAAAATCTCTTAGTTCCTTGGAGTAT
>DUPD01000022.1 GCA_012838505.1 Bacilli bacterium
AAATTAAGAATTAAATAAATGACTGAATTTATCTACTTGTAAAAATCAAAATGTCATAAAAGCACTTCACTTTAACAATTTAATGTGCAAAATCACCGTAAAAAATCAAGTTATGAATAATTCAGGTTCTTATTTATTTAATCAGGTTGTTTTTGATGTCGTCGAGAAGGTTAAAGGCGAGCGTGAAGCCGTGTTGTTTGCCCGTTCATCAACTGCTGGAGGTCAGAAATTCCCGGTCCACTGGGGCGGTGACTGTGATTCGACTTATGAAGCAATGGCAGAAAGCTTGCGTGGCGGCCTGTCATTAACTACATCGGGATTTGGTTATTGGAGTCATGATATCGGTGGCTTTGAAAACACGGCGACACCTGACGTCTTTAAACGCTGGACCGCCTTTGGATTGTTATCAAGCCATAGTCGCTTCCACGGCAGCACCTCATACCGAGTCCCGTGGGAATTTGACCAAGAAGCGGTTGACGTTGCGCGTCACTTTACAAAATTAAAAAATCAGCTGATGCCTTATTTGTACCGCCATGCGGTTAAAAATCACCAAACCGGCATCCCGATGATGCGCCCAATGATTTTTGATTTTCCAGACGATCCGCTCTGTGAAACGTTGGATCGCCAATATATGTTTGGCGACGCCTTACTTGTGGCGCCAATTTTTAACGAACAGGGCTTAGGGTCGTATTATTTACCAGCTGGAAAGTGGACACATTTATTAACCGGTGAAGTCATTCAAGGCGGCACGTGGATTAAGGAAAGCTACGATTACTTTAGCTTGCCACTGTTTGTCCGTGAAAATGTTGTTTTACCGATCGGTTCAAGCGATCTGAAGCCAGTTTACAACTACGGCGCCGACGTGACGCTCCGACTTTATCAAATTGTTGATGATGCAAAAATTTCCGTGCCGATTTATAGCGCTGACGCAGAATTGGTCAAAACGTTTGACGTTGTGCGGGAAGCTGGTCGCCTAGTGATTCAGGTCGATCAAGTAGGTGAGCGATTTAACTTGGAGTTAGTCGGTGTGAGTGAGATCGAAGGTGTATCAGCAGGTGAAATTGAGCAAACAGACCGCGGTGTCAAAGTAAGTGTGCCCGCAGATGTAAGTTCAGTGACAGTTACGCTATAATCAGTGAGTGAGAAGACCGAAAAATGAGCAGCGAAACGATTAACTGCTCATTTTTCTTGATTATGCTAGGGGTTGAGTGTTAAATGTGGGCCTTAGCGATTTAATATCGTTTTAAACTTAACGATTAGGCACCTAGCACATATGAGGAAGGAATGATCAAATGAGAGTTACTGTTGTTGGTTTTTGGGGAGCATATCCAGCGCAAGGTGAGGCGACTTCAAGTTATTTATTTGAAAAGGATGATTTTCGACTGTTAATTGATTGTGGAAGCGGCGCTTTGGCACAACTGCCAAAGTACATTGATCCGTATGATCTCGATGCCGTTATTTTGTCACATTATCATCCAGACCATGTTGCTGATATTGGCGTTTTACAACATCTGATTAAGGTGCAAAATTTAATTCGCAATCAGACGCGCAACTTAAAAATCTATGGACATAATGAAGATGCAAAGGAGTTTGAAAATCTCTCAAGTAGCGATACAAAGGCTGTCGCTTACGAACCCGATGAACCACTAAATATCGGTCCGTTCACGATTGAATTTCTCAAAACCCGCCATTCCGTGCCTTGTTATGCGATGCGGATCACAGATGGGGAAAAGATCGTCGTTTACACAGCAGATTCAAGCTATCAAGATCAATTTGTCTATTTTAGTCGAAATGCCGATCTCCTGATTACCGATTGCAATTTTTATCAAGGACAAGATGCGTCAACATCTGGCCATATGACGAGTCAAGATGGTGCAATGATAGCCAAAAATGCTGGCGTCAACACATTATTATTAAGCCATCATCCGCATTTTGGTGAGCGCACGCAACTCGTAACAGAAGCCCAAAATCACTTTTCTGGAGAAGTTCATCTAGCAAAATCAGGCTACCAGTGGCCAAAAAACTAGGCAGTTTAGTTGCTTTCAAAAAAATGTTTAAATAAAATAGAAATAGTAACTACTGTGAGGAGGATTTAAATGAAATTTATTGATAACCAAGGAATTACCGATCCATATATAAATCTTGCGATCGAAGAGTATGTGTTAAACAACTTTGGTGAAGAAGATACATACTTATTGTTTTATGTAAATGATCCGTCGATTATTATTGGACGTAACCAAAACACAATTGAAGAAATTAACACAAAGTATGTTGAAGACAATAACATTAAGGTTGTGCGCAGACTATCAGGTGGGGGCGCGGTTTATCACGATCAAGGTAACTTAAACTTTAGCTTTATTACTAAAGATGATGGCGATAGTTTTCACAACTTTGCAAAATTTACTGATCCAATGGTCGAAGCACTCAATGCCTTAAACGTACCAGCAGCGTTAGTCGGCCGGAATGACTTAGTTGCTGATGGCAGAAAAATTTCAGGTAACGCACAATTCACAACTCGTGGCCGGATGTTCAGTCACGGAACGTTAATGCTTGATTCCGAAATTGAACACGTCGTTTCAGCGCTAAATGTGAATGCTGAGAAGATCAAATCAAAAGGCATCAAGTCAATCAGAAGTCGCGTCGCCAACATTGTTGAATTTTTAGACGAAAAAATCACAATGGACGAGTTTAAAGAGCACATTCTGAAGTTCTTATTCGATGTTGAGGATATTAAAGATGTCCCACAATACAAATTAACTGAAGAAGATTGGGCGAATATCCATAAGATTTCGGAAGAACGCTATCAAAAATGGGAATGGAACTATGGAAAATCACCAACATTCGATATTCAAAAAACACACAAATTCCCTGCAGGTCTTGTCGACGTGCGGATGGACGTATCAAAAGGAACGATCAAAGATTGCAAAATCTACGGTGACTTCTTCGGCGTGGGTGATGTAAAAATCATTGAAGAAAAACTTATCGGCACACAATATCGCCGTCAAGCATTAGAAGAAGCATTAGCTGACGTTGATGTGCCACACTATTTAGGGAAAATTACGCGAGAAGAGTTTATTGATTTGGTTTATTAATTCATTACTGATATTTTACGATCAAAAAGACCTTTTAGTTCAATTGTAAAAGGTCTTTTTTTAACAGGTAATTTTCCCTAACTATTTAATATTCTACCTATATTAACAAATTCCTGCTATTTATTTAGTGTTCAAGTAATAGGATTTATGATTCGTGAATAATTAATGAACAATGACTAAATAATATGTATTTAATTGGATTAATGTGTATAATTTAGTCGTAGGTTATTTTTAGATAACACTTGCAAATAATGTGAAGAAAGGATGCTCAGTATGGACGAAGTGAAGAAAACATCCTATGATCTATCACATACAACAATGGTTTTAGAGGCAACGGAGAATGATGGTTCATGGGAAAGTATTATTCTTGAAGAAAGATCGGCAAAACCCTTTTATGTCAAAACAGCACCAGTAAAGCTGATTGAAAAGGCTTGTCGGCAGAATGGGGAGGAGCTTCTTACTAGGCATGATGGGGCGAAAATATTGTGTGGCTTCAGTAATAAATCTCCAATTGCGATTAGTGTAACCAAAAATCTTTATTACTTTCCAACACATTCACCCTCTAACCCGCAATGTTCATGGCTTTCACACACACATGTTAGAGATATTAAAGCAGCTAAATATGGTGGTTCAACCGTGATTTTTCGGGACGGCCAAACGATTGATCTTCAAGTTTCTAAAAATACGATGCTTAAGCAACTTTATCGCACAGCTCAGTTTCGCTTTATTTTAGAACAACAGTTGAAGCCAATTAAGAAAAAGGATCTGCTTGAGGCGCTGCTAAAAGCACTTGGTTACGATCTATTCTAATTTTTTCAAAAAAGCTCCTACAATAGGTCTGCTCTATTGTAGGAGATTATTTTAGTTAAGAAGAAATACCTTCGCTCGCATAACTCTTCAACATCAACTCCTCTAGAATATGCTCAACCTTCTTCCGGATGGCTGGGTTGAAATAATTCCGTTGTTCTTCGCGGTTTCGACAAATGAATAAATAGGCGGTGAAGGTGTCGTTTCTTTCTAAAGGGACGACTTTTAATTTTTGGTCGAACATATATTTTCTGAGTTGTTGGCGTTCGAGCATCGCTTCGTTCTCCATTTTCTTTAGTAAGACAAGATATGGTTCCTTTATTTTAAGTCCAGCTCCTCGTTCGATGATTGCTAAATCACGTTGAATCACGGTAATTGCCATTGATAAGAACAGGAAGCGAGAGGCTAATTTATATTCATCTTCTGTTAAATAGCGCATGGCTATCCTCCTCTTTATGTTGCGGAACGTATGTTCTTATTATAGCTGAAATATTTGCAAAAGAAAAGTGTTAATTCATTTTTAAAAGGGGAAATTATTTACAAGTAACTTTTTTGCTTCAGTGTACGTCTTGTAAAAGAAGGCTCAAGGTAAACGTTCAGGCTAAAATTATGCTTCTTAGTTAAGGGATATAGTATAATAACGGTAGCACTTGAGTTTTAAAAGGAGCAGGATCAACATGACAATAGCAGCACAAATTTTGGGTACGTCTTGGCGTTTAGTTAGCTTTCAGTCTGAAGATAAAAATGGCGAGCTTGTGTATCCCCTAGGAAAAGAAGCGACAGGTGTGATTATGTTTACTAATAATCAGCGAATGGCTGTACAGATTATGGCGACTGACCGAGAAAAAGCGCTTGATCAAGATTGGTTTGATCGACTCAATACTGAGTCAGAAAAAGAGATGGCTCAACTGGGTTATCATGCCTATTCAGGACGATTTGATTTAAATGAGGAAGAAGCAACGTTGACGACACACGTTGACCTTAGTGTGGTCGCCTCCTATGTCGGATCTGATCAAACCCGTTCGGCAAAAATTGAAGGTGACAGGCTCTATCTCTCCAATGTTAAACACCCAGAACGAAAATTAGTTTGGGAGAAGATTTAATATGATTGTCTGACATTCCAAGTAAAAAGGTTATTTTCATTTACACTTAGGGAATAGTATTTAATAACTAACCAATGAAGAAAAGGGGGAGTGATCGTCTTGATCTTAACGATAGACAACTCGATAACGATGGAGCAAGTGCGTGAACTCCTGGAAACGAATCAGTATGATGCATTAATTGAAAAGTTGCTCGTCTATTATGAAGGCTTAGGCCCGCTTCCAGGGATTATTTTACCGTTTATTGAAGCGATCTTACCATTCTTGCCTTTGATGGCGATTGTTGTCACTAATGCAGCGGCTTACGGGTTGCTGGAAGGTTTTTTATATTCCTGGATTGGTGCATCGGTTGGAGCCATTACGGTATTTTGGGTGATTCGTCGCTTTCGCCATATTAAACTATTGGCGTGGATACATAGTCATCGTCAAGTGAGACGTGTGACAGGTTGGGTAGAGAGGCGTGGCTTTGGTCCGTTATTTATTTTATTATGTTTTCCATTTTCACCTTCTTCGATTATTAATCTAGTTGCCGCCTTATCTGGTGTCAGCTTCTTTCAGTTCGCTTTAGCGATTTTACTCGGCAAGGCAGTGATGATTTTTTCAATCGCTTATGTTGGTAGTAGCCTAACGTCATTCGCTGAAAATCCAGTTCGAACAATTTTAGTCGGGATTGGGATTACCCTGTTTTGGTTGTTAGGTAAGCAGATTGAACACAGAATGCATAAAAGTGATGAGGAAGCAGAACGATTAGAAAAAGAAAGAGCTGAACAATCATGAAAAAAAGTTTCACTAGCTTAGTGGAGCTTTTTTTAGTATCAGAAGTTTTTCATCTATGTTAAAATAGTCATAATAGAACAAATGATCGTTTCGAAGTTTGAAGATGATCAGAAGTGAGAGGAGTAAAAGCGATTGTCTATTCATGTTATCGTTGGTCCAGCGACTGTATCAAAAAGTGAGTACTGTCTTGAACAGATTCGAACGGAATTACGTGAACGTCCATATGGGCGTCCGATTATTTACCTTGTACCAGAACAAATGACCTTTCAACAAGAGTATCAATTGCTCTCAGATCCAGAGATTAAAGGGAGCGTCCGGGCGCAAGTGTTAAGTTTTTCAAGGCTTGCTTTTCGAATTCTCCAAGAATGTGGCGGTGCGACAAAAGCATTTATTAGTTCCACCGGTATTCAAATGATGCTCAGAAAAATTATTGAACAAAAAGATACCGATTGGAAGATTTTTCAGAAGTCGGTGCAGAAAAAAGGCTTTATTGAGCAATTAGAGGTGATGATTACTGAATTTAAACGTTACCGAATTACACCTGAGATGTTGGCGGAGCAAATCGATCAGAATGCGGGTGCGCTTAATGATAAATTGGCTGACCTCCATTATCTCTATCTGTCGTTGACAGAGATTCTTGCCAACCAGTACATAGATGGTGAAGATCGACTCGCATTACTTGCTGAAAAAATTCCACAATCGGCGTATTTAAAAGATGCAATTGTCTATGTTGATGGTTTTCACCGATTCACTCCACAGGAGCAAGCGGTCATTGGGCAATTGATTGATCATACCGAGCGAATGACGTTTACGTTAACGCTTGATCCGGCTGAGCTCGATCAAGAGATTCCGTTCGATATTTTTAGTCAGACGAAGGAGACGTTTTCCCAACTTAAAGCACTTGCGCATGAGCATGATCAAATCGTACATGTTGACCCGTTAGGTGTTAGGGCTGACCTTGCGCCACATTTGTTACATTTAGAGCGTTATTTTGATCAGCGACCTTTTCCAGAGTATCAAGAAAAGGCGCCGATTCAGCTTGCTTATGCCGTCCATCCACGCGCGGAAGTTGAAGGAGTGGCGCAAGAAATCCTCCGCCTTGTTCGTGACGAGGGCTATCGTTATAAAGAGATTGCCATCTTAATGCGTGATAGTGAGCTTTATCAAGATTTAATCAAAACAATTTTTGCCGATTATGAGATACCTGTCTTTGTCGATGAGAAGAAAGCGATGATTTACCATCCATTAGTTGAAGTGATCCGGTCAGGATTGGACGTCATTTTAACAAATTGGCGCTATGATGCTGTTTTTCGAATGTTAAAAACAGGGCTGATTCCGCAAGCAGAGGGAGAGCATCCACTCGATTCAGAAGCGATTGATACGCTTGAAAACTATGCGCTTGAGTATGGAATTAGAGGGCGAAATCAGTGGTTCAGTGATCAACCATGGGTGTTCCAACGTTTTAGAGGATTTGATCAGGCTGCTCAAACTGATCAAGAACGACTGATGCAAGAAAAAATTAATGCCTATCGTGATCAAGTGATCGAAGCAGTCGGTGACTTTGATGAAGCTTTTCGGGAAGCTACAACAGTTCGGGAAAAGGCAACAGCACTTTATCAGTGGCTAGAGCAATTAGGTGTTAATCAGATGTTAGCAAAGTGGCAAACCGAACTGGATGCATCTGGCGAAGTTGAACAAGCTCGTGAACAGGAACAAGTTTGGCAAGCGGTGATTCATTTATTAGATGAAATGGTTGAAATGATCGGTGATGAGGAGTTATCGAATGACTTGTTTTATCAAACGCTAGAAGCGGGGCTTGATACATTGACATATAGCCATGTTCCGCCAACGCTCGATCATATCGTTGTCGGCACGATTGACCATTCAAGAATTATGCAGTCAAAAGTTACCCTACTCATCGGCGTTAACGAAGGGACTTGGCCGGCTAAGCCTCAAGTCGACACGATTTTATCTGAGGAAGAACGTGACCGCCTTAAAACGCAAGGTGTTATTTTAGCTGACAGTGAAACGCAGCAGCTAATCGATGATTGGTTTTACATTTATTTAGCTGTTACGTTAGCGACGGACAAACTTTGGATTAGTTATCCATTGAGCGATACAGAAGGGAAAGCGAAGATGCCGTCTTCTTTAATCAAGCGAATCACGAATCTGTTCCCACAGTTACCTGAGCCAATTTTATTACAGGATCCAGAAGAGATGATTGAAGCGGATCGATTTGTGACGACACCGAAGAAAACTTTATCCGCTTTAACATCACAGCTCGCTAAATATCAGCGTGCCTATCCAATTGATTCGATTTGGTGGAGTGCTTTGAATTGGTTTATCACTCGAAAAGATCAAGATCCAATGATCGAAATGATTTTACAAAGCTTGTTTTATCAAAATAAACCGGTCAATTTGAAGGCAGAGACGGCCAAAAGTGTTTTTGAAAATAAGATTCAAGCAAGTGTCTCACGGATGGAAATGTACCATCGTTGTTCTTATCAGCACTTTGCCCAATACACACTGAAATTAACTGATCGGCCAACATACAAGCTTGATGCACCAGATATGGGACAGCTATTTCACGAAGCGCTTAAAATCATTACGGATTGGGTGCAAAAAGACGGCTTAACTTTACGTGATTTAAATCAAGACCAGGCGAATGCCTATGCGAAACGAGCACTGGCAAAATTAGCGCCAATTTTGCAACATCAAATTTTACACAGTTCAAATCGTTATCAATATATGCAGAAAAAACTTGAACAAATTATTGCACGGGCAACATTTGTCTTAAGTGAACAAGCACGGAAGAGTGAGTTTACTCCGGTTGGAATGGAACTTGGTTTTGGCTTGGATGATCAGTCACTCGATCCTGTTCAGATGCAATTACCAAATGGTGTTGAATTGATTTTGCGTGGTCGAATTGACCGGGTTGATCAAGCAACGTTTGCTGATGATCTTTACTTAAGAATTATTGATTATAAATCAAGTGCAACTGGCTTAAATTTAGTTGAAGTTTATTATGGCTTAGCTTTACAAATGCTTGCCTACTTAGACGTGATTTTAACAAATTCTGAGCGCTGGTTAGGGGTTAAAGCTTCACCTGCTGGGATGCTCTACTTCCATATTCACGACCCAATCTTAAGTGAGCAGGAAGCGTTGAGCCAAGCTGAAATCGATGAAAAACTATTTAAAAAATATAAGATGCAAGGATTATTAATTGATAAAGAACCAATTATTCAAATGATGGATACAGATTTAGAAGGTGGGATTAGCCCGATTATTCCAGCTGGCTTGAAAAAAGACGGGACATTCAGAAGTGGCTCACAGATTGCTAGTGAAGAGACATTTCAATTACTTCAAGACCATGTCCAGCAAATGATCGCTGGTGCCGGTGTGGCGATTACCAATGGTGAAGTGAAATTAAATCCTTATCAACAAGCTGACCAAACGGCTTGTCGATTTTGTCCGTTCCGCTCAGTTTGTCAGTTTGATCCGAGCTTACCGAGTCATCAATACCGTAAGCTTCCGAATTTGAAAGACGAGCAAATTATTGAAAAAATTAAAGCAGAGGGAGGCTCATCATGGTGAAATGGACGAAAGAACAAACCGATGCGATCTATCAATCAGGACAAGATATTTTAGTTGCAGCAGCAGCTGGTTCGGGAAAAACAGCTGTCCTTGTCGAGCGGATCATTCAAAAAGTGCTCAATGAAGCTGATCCGATTCATATTGACCAATTATTAGTAGCGACTTTTACCAATGCAGCCGCCCAAGAAATGCGTAATCGGGTTGCAGCAGCTCTTGAGCGTGCCCTTGAGGAAAATCCTGAATCGGCTCATTTAAAACAACAACTGACATTATTACAACAAGCATCAATCTCAACATTACACTCGTTTTGTCTTGATTTAGTCAAACGTTACAGTTATTTAATTGATATTGATCCAGGGTTTCGAATTGCTGATACGATCGAAGCTGATCTGCTTCGCCAAGATGTGATTGAAGCTTTATTTGAAGATTGGTACGGTAAGTCATTTGAGGAACAGGAAGCCTTTTTTGAGCTAATTGATCGTTTTTCAAGTGATCGAAGTGATCAAGAAGTAGAGCTTCTAATATTAAAATTATATGAATTTGCGATGCAAAATCCTTGGCCAGATCAGTGGCTCGATCAAATTGCTGAGCAATATAACATAGCTGAAGATGTTGCAGAAGATCAATTGGATTGGCTGCTCGTCTTAAAACAAGATGTTCGTGATCAACTTGAGCAATCGAGAGTTGATTTGGAGCAAGCACTTGATCTAACGCGTGAAAGTGATGGACCTTATCATTATGCAGAAGCACTTGATTCAGATCTTCTGCTTGTTCGAGAACTCAAGGGTCAACTTGAGTTGGGCTGGGAACAGGTAAAGGAAGGTTTTCAACAATTAAGCTTCAAGGCACTTTCAAGAAAAAAAGTTGACTGTGACTTAGCTAAAAGAGAACGGGTGAAGACATTACGTGATCGCAGTAAAAAGCGTTTAAATGATTTAGCAAAACAGTTGTTTACCCGTGATTTATCCGCACATGTAACTGATATCCGAGCACTTTATCCGACAATTAAACAGCTCGTCATATTAGTGAAAGATTTTAAACAGCGTTATACTGAGATCAAAAAGGACCAAGGTCTTGTTGATTTTTCTGACTTAGAGCATTATGCACTCCAAGTGTTACGAGATCCGTCGAGTGAGGCTGATGCAATTTTTCCGTCAAGTGTTGCACTTGAGCTTAGAGACAAGTACGAAGAAGTCCTCGTTGATGAGTATCAGGATACGAATATGGTTCAAGAAACAATTATTAAGCTTGTTGCACGTGAAAACCCAGGCAACCTCTTCATGGTAGGGGATGTTAAACAAAGTATTTATCGTTTTCGTCACGCAGAACCGTCATTATTTATTGAAAAATATAAACGGTTTGCCAAGCCAGAAGCAACAGGTAAGCGGATTGATTTAGCGAAAAACTTCCGCAGTCGTGAGCAAGTTTTAACAGCGACGAACTATATTTTTAGGCAAATTCTAGATGAAGAAGTTGGGGAGATTAGTTATGATGAGGATGCTGAATTAATCTACGGAAACTTAAGCTATAATGATGCAACGCAAGCGGATGTAGAAGCGGAACTGGTGATTATTGATCGAGAAACTCAAGAATCAACTGATCCAGAGGCTGAGGATGATGTGCCGATTGATTTAGCGAAAGCAGAAATTGAAGCACGCGCTTATGCGAAACGGATTAAACAATGGATTGGGACGGATGGTTCTGAGCCGAGACTTGTTTTCGATAAGGATACGGGGATGAGTCGACCGGCACAGTATCGGGATATTGTGATTTTATTCCGTTCAATGACATGGGCACCAACGGTTATGGAGGAATTAAAGAAACAAGGGATTCCTGTTTATGCTGAACTAACGACGGGTTATTTAGAAGCAATTGAAATTCAAGTCATGTTAAACGTCTTAAAAGTAATTGATAATGCTAAGCAAGATATTCCGCTAGCGAGTGTGTTAAAGTCACCGATTGTCGGGATCAATGAAGAAGAATTGACCCAAGTTCGGTTAGCGAATCAAAGGGTCAGCTATTATGAAGCATTGGTTGAGTTTTTACCGACGATTACAGATCAGCAGTTAAAAACAAAGCTCACTCAATTTATTGAGCGTCTAACAAGTTGGCGTGCGCTAGCGAGACGTGGCAGTTTATCTGATCTCGTTTGGCAAATTTATCGTGAAACCGGTTATTATGATTTTGTCGCGGGTATGCCAGGTGGGCGTCAACGCCAAGCAAACTTAAGGGCGCTTTATGACCGGGCACGTGGTTATGAACAGACGTCATTCCGTGGTTTGTTCCGCTTTTTAAGAATGATCGAACGAATGGAAGAACGTGGTGAAGACCTTGGAGCGGCACGTGCGCTTGGTGAACAAGAAGATGTTGTCCGAATTACGACGATCCATAAAAGTAAGGGTCTTGAATTTCCAATTGTCATTTTAGGAGCGATGGATAAAGCATTCAACCAGCAAGATTTACGTCAACGTTATTTACTGCATAAAGATTTTGGCTTTGGCAGTCGTTACATTGACCCTGAAAAGCGAATTATGTATCCAACATTACTCTACTATGCAATCAGGCAATATATGAAGCGTGAATTATGGGCTGAGGAAATGCGGGTGCTTTATGTTGCCTTAACGCGGGCGAAGGAAAAACTTGTTATGATTGGTACCGTTAATTCATTTGAAAAGAAGCAAGCGAATTGGCTTGAGACAGTTGAACATCAAGATTGGACGTTGCCGAGTGCGACACGCCTGCAAATGGCAAGTTACATGGATTGGGTCGGTTCGAGCGTGATTCGTCACCACCAAGCTGAAGAATTAAGAGACGATCAGCAGGCAGTCAAGATAAAAGAGGAAGTTTTTAACGATCAATCTGTTTGGAAAATTAGTCTAGAGCATGCCCGTAATTATCAAACCGTTTCTGAAGAGAAACAAATTGAAATAGTTGATTTGAAAGATAAAATAAATGCTGGTCAACCCGTTGATGGGGTAGATCCAAAACAAGATGCGCGTGTTGCTGATCGCCTGTCATTTAGCTATCGCTATTTACAAGCGACAGAACATCGGGCGAAACAATCTGTGACTGAGATCAAACGCCAACAGGAGCAATTAGATGAAAATGCAGCAACAGATATGATTCGGACGTTCCAACCACAAATTGCAGAACGACCAACATTTATGCAAAAAGAACAGAAACTGAGTCGGACAGAAATTGGAACGGCGATGCATACGGTGATGCAACATATTTCATTTGAGCAAGAATGGGATCAGGATAAATTGGATGAATTTGTTCAGCAACTTGTCGTTAAAGAAATTTTGACGGATCAGCAAAGTAAAGTGATTGACTTAGCCGCGATTGAACAGTTTTTTGCTAGTGAGGCTTATCAAGTGATTAAGCGTGCGAAGCAAATTGATCGAGAGGTTCCATTTAGTGCGATGATTCCAGCGAGTCAAGTTTATCAAGGCTGGCAAGCTGAGCATGAAGAGGAGATCTTTTTACAAGGAATTATCGATCTGTTGATTGAGACAGACGACGGTTGGACAATTATTGATTATAAAACGGATTGGGTCAATTCAGTCGTTGATGATCGAGAAATTAATCGATTGAAAAAACGTTATCAAACACAGATTAAGCTTTACAAACAAGCGATTGAACTGATTCTACAAGTTGAAATTAACCAAGCTTATTTGTATTTCTTCAACCAAAGCTTATTAATTAAACTCTAAATTTAAACGAACGATTAGAATTGATGCTTTCACAAGAGTGACTTATTCACTCCTAATGCTCAAAGCAGCCACTTCAATCGTTCGTTTTTAAATGGTGATTAATGGACAAAAGGACAATGATCAACTCAAAACTTCGAATAATTGTTTGTCGGATTAATTAACTGAAAAGTACAAAAAAAATAAAAACTCAAAGTCTAACTATTGACAGTTTACATAAACATGATAGACTTAACTGATAATGAATCTCATTATCATGAGAGAAAGCAAACGAACTTGCTCATGCTTAATTAGATAGAGTGTGCTTATAAACATCTTACTGTAGAGGAGAATCGAACATGGTGGAGATCAAAGATGTTGTTAAAAAGTATGGTGAATCAATTGTTGTCGATCATGTTTCAATGTCGATACCAAAAGGAAAAATTACTTCCTTTATTGGCCCAAATGGGGCAGGTAAAAGTACGCTCTTATCAATCGTCAGTCGTCTAATTGCCAAAGATCATGGAGAAGTTTTAATCGATGATCAAGAGGTTACAGCAGCAAATAATAAAGAATTAGCTAAGAAACTTTCGATACTAAAGCAGTCAAATCATATTAATGTCCGTTTGACTGTTAGACAATTAGTTAGTTTTGGTCGTTTCCCATACTCTAAAGGCCGATTGACGGCACTTGATCAAAAGATGATAGATAGTGCAATTACCTACATGGAACTAGAAGAAATGGAAGATAAATTTTTAGATCAACTGAGTGGTGGTCAAAAGCAAAGAGCTTATATTGCGATGGTAATAGCTCAGGATACAGACTATATTTTGCTAGATGAACCGCTTAACAATTTAGACATGAAGCATTCCGTTCAAATTATGAAAGTGTTAAGAAGGCTAGTCGATGAACTAGGTAAGACTGTCGTTATCGTTTTACATGATGTTAACTTTGCTTCTGTCTATTCAGATTATATCGTTGCCCTTAGAGATGGAAAAATTGTCAAAAAAGGAAAAACGAATGAAATTATTAATAATAGTGTCTTAAAAGAAGTTTATGACATGGATATTCAAATCCATGATATCGATCAATGTCGAATTTGTTTATATTTTAATTAAATAATCACTGAAGAGGAAAATGAACATGATTTTGATCATTTTCTTTTTTTTTAATTAAAAAGCTTGAAAATTATAGTTGAATAACCGAAAATGTTATAGAAGGGTAAAAAAGATATAGGATTAAGGTTCTAGACACGAATGTTTTCCTAAGAAGAGAAGGATGATGATAATGACAACAGAGCTGAAGAACATCAACGAATTAGTCAAAGAAGTATATAACGGAACAATTTATGCAGTAAAAAATATTATACCTTTTGACCCGTCGGTTGGATCACCACAACTGATTAATCCACCATTAAGTGTAAAATTTGGTGTGATGGTCGGTTTTACTGGTGGATTGAAGGGTGAACTTGTTTTAAAATCAGACCAAGACTTTATTAGTAAAATTGGTGAGTCAATGTTTGGCATGCCTGTTTCTGGGGATATGCTCGAATCATTTGCTGGTGAACTCGGGAATATGATTGCAGGGAGCTTGTCAACGTATTTGGCGGAGAAGGACATCCGAACAGATATTACGCACCCAACTGTTTTACAAGGCGATGCACAACTATCAGGATTTAAACGAGCACTGTTAGTAGAAGTAAAATATCAGGATGACAATGTTTTATCGGTTCATTTACTACTCAATTTATAAAGAATTAATTAAGTTTAGCTAAAATGTTATCAGTTATTCTAGGTAATAGCTGGTTAAACATGCTATAATTGAGATACAAAAGAAAGGTAAAGGAGTTATCGATATGAGCACTGAAAAATATATTGTTTTCCAATTAAATGACCAAGAATATGGCACAAGTATTGAACAGATCGTTTCGATTGAAAGATTATTAAAAGTTGTTTCTTTACCAAAAGTCTCTGATTTTATTGAGGGAATTACAAAATTACGTGGTGATGTGATTCCAGTAATTGATTTGAAAAAGCGGATGGACTTGCCTCATTCTGAAGAGACGGATCAATCGAGAATGCTCGTTTCAAATGTTGATGATCTGTCAGTTGGCTTTCTTGTCGATGCTGCATCAGATGTTATCGATATTGATGATTCAATGATTGAACCAGCTCCAACAACAATTAAAGGGATCGATGTTAACTTTTTAAGTGGTGTTGCGAAGCTTGAGGATCGTCTATTATTACTAGTCGATTTGTCGTATGTATTAAACTATGAAGAAATCACAGAAGTTAAACAAGTCGTTGAAGATGAAGTAAATGAAGACAATCAAGATTCAGATTTAGAAGAAGACAACAAAGCAGAGACAGAAGAATAGGGAGAGATAGCAGAATGGCTCGGATATTAATTACAGATGATGCAGCTTTTATGCGCATGCAATTAAAAAACATTTTTGAATCACTTGGGCATGAAGTTGTTGGAGAAGCGGAAAATGGACAAGTCGCAATCGATTTATATCAAGAGTTAAAACCCGATTTAGTTACAATGGATATTACAATGCCAGAAATGAATGGGGTTGAAGCGGTTAAGGGGATTAAGCAAAATGATCCAAACGCAACGATTGTGATGTGTTCAGCAATGGGGCAGCAACAAATGGTTCTAGAAGCAATTCAAGCAGGGGCAAAAGATTTTATTGTTAAGCCGTTTGATCAAGAACGGATTAAACAAGCCATTGAAAAAATATTTTAATAAAGAGATTAAAGTGAGATTCATCGCTAGCTACTTAAAGATAGATATTGTTAGGATACTGACTACTTAATTAAGGAGAATTGATGGATGAAAAACAAAAGAAATCTCATATTATTAATTGGTATGATTAGTCTTTTACATATCGTTGCATTCGGGTATAGTTTGTTTTCATTAAATGTGCTTACAAAAATCAGCATTGAAGGCATTGTCTTCATTGCGCTTGCGATTATTGCTAGCTTTATTATCGCGATTTTATTTATGAAAACGAACAAAAAAGATCAACACTTAATTGAAGCGCGTCTTGATGCATTATTATCAGATCGTTTGGAAGCATTACCTGAAGGAAAGATAAAAGATCAATCAATGAAAGTGATCGACGGTAAAATTCAACTCGTGCATCAACAAATAACGACGATGCAAAGCTTCACAACTAAATTAACAGAGTATGTTAGCGAGCAAGCAACTATTTTGAATAACAGTATGGTTCGTTTAACAGATGATAGCCAAAGTATTACCCGCACAATTCATGAAATGTCAAGCGGTTCTGAAGGGCAATCATTATCAGCTAGCACATTAAAAGAAACGATGATTCAATTCACAGATATAATTAAGGATGTTGCCGTTAACGGTGAAGCGATTAAAACAGAGTCTCAACAGATGCTCGATATTACAAACCAAAGTGAAGAGTTGATGGATCTATCTGTTGAAAAAATGGATATCATCGATAATACAATCAAGCAATCATTAGAAAAAGTAAAAGGCTTAGACGACATGACCTTGAAAATCACTGAGTTAGTCACAGTGATTCAAGAAGTTGCTGAACAGACAAACTTGTTAGCATTAAATGCTGCGATTGAAGCGGCACGTGCAGGTGAACACGGTAAAGGGTTTGCCGTTGTTGCAGATGAAGTGCGTAAACTGGCAGAACAAGTTAGTTTATCCATTAATGATATTACGACAACGACAACAGCGATTCAAGAAGAATCATCAGCAGCTGTTACGGCACTTGAAGAAGGCTATCAAGCAGTTAATGAAGGGGCGAAACAGATCCAAACGACTGGTGAGACAATTAAAAATCTAAATGGAATCATTAATCAAATGGGTGGAGAAATCGATCATACGTACAATACCCTCTATGATTTATTAGATGATACAAAAACGATCAATGACGCGATCACAACGATCGCTAGCGTTTCCGAACAATCAGCAGCTGGTATTGCTGAAGCTGATTCGGCTTCAAGCAGGTTAAATAACCTCATTAATGAACTAAAAGAAATGCAAGAGAATTACGAACAAAATATTGCCGAACTTTATAATTAATGAATGATGATCTTGACCTGCAAAATTACTTTTCATCATAATTTTGTGGGTTATTTTTATCGACAAAACCAAGTTAGTTGATCGTTTTTGATGAAATTAATTGCATCTTCAACTTAAAAACCATAGAATAAATAGTAATTCATACGATCAAGGAGGAGCGGAATGTCAATTTTTCAAACGTATATTAAGAATGAACGTCAACAACAATTAATTGATTTAGCAGAACGACTTGGCAATCAAGCACAGAAGCGGGTTAAGCAAGCTGAGGAAACAGCACAACTTCCTGAAGCAACGATTGCTGACTTCAAGCAAGAGAATTTTTTCTCACTTACTCTACCAAAAAATTTAGGTGGGCAAGGTTTATCATTATATGAATTTGTCCTCGTTCAGGAACGTCTTGCAGCCGGAGATGGCGCAACAGCCCTGTCTGTCGGCTGGCATTTAGGTATTGTCAAAGAGCTCGCAGAAGAAAAGACCTGGGAACCAAAAGTATTCGACTGGTTTGCCAAACAAGTAGCCGAGGAACAAGTTCTTGTTAATCGAATCGCATCCGAACGGGCAACAGGTAGCCCAACACGTGGCGGTGTTCCCCAAACGACCGCAACTAGAGTGGGCGACCACTATCTGATCACGGGACAGAAATCATTTTCTACGATGGCTGCCGTGCTAGACTACTATATTGTTTCGGCCTACGTTGAAGATCAAGATGCCGTTGGTTCTTTTTTAATAAAAAGTGATGCACCAGGGATCTCAATTGATAAAACGTGGGACACACTCAGTATGAGAGGAACGGGGAGTGACGATCTCATTTTTGATCAAGTAAAAGTTGATCCAGCGATGCTCGTTGAGCTAAATAAGCAATCAAATCCTCGTAAAGCGAAAGGTTGGTTACTGCATATCCCTGCAACGTATCTAGGAATTGCGATTGCAGCACGAAATGAGGCAATTGAGTTTGCGAAAAATTTCAAACCGAATAGCTTGAAAACATCGATCGCAGAAGTGCCACACATTCAGCAAAAAATTGGTGAAATGGAGTTAAAATTGATGCAGGCGAGAAGCTTCATGTATCAAGTTGCAGCCGAATGGGATAACCGTTCAATAGAAGACCGTCAACAATTGAGTGCAGAATTAGCCGCTGTAAAAACTGTTGCGACAAACATTGCTAATGAAGTCGTTGATCTAGCGATGCGAATTGCGGGCGGACGCGGTTTATCAAAATCTTTCCGATTCGAACAATTTTATCGTGATGTCAGAGCAGGTCTCCATAATCCACCGATGGATGATATGGTGCTCCAAATTCTTGCTAAACGTGCACTGTCAGAATGATGTACTAAACACCCCTTAATTGAGCATAGCTTATTAAGGGGTGTTTTTTATGGAAAATCAATTTAAACTTGCTGAAACTTATCGCTATCTAGACCTTGAACGAGACTTACAACAGTTGAAAAATCAATATTCAGATTTAATCGAACTTGAAACGATAGGTTTCTCAGTTGAGGGACGCAAACTTTATGGATTAAAAGTTGGAACAGGTCAGCACAAAGTGATTTGTCATGGTGCACATCACGCCCGAGAATGGATGACCTCACGGTTAATTGTTGATTTTATCTATCATCTGTTAAGCAGTCAAAATGAGCCGTGGCGTCATATTAGAGAAGAATGGTTAGACACGATTAGTTTTTGGTTTATCCCAATGGTTAATCCTGATGGTGTCACATTAGTTCAAGATGGCCCGAATCATTTTTCCAATCGAGAGCAACTGCTTGACTTAAATGAACAGTTGTTAGATTTTTCGAGTTGGAAGGCGAATGGTAGAGGTGTTGATTTAAATCGCCAATATCCGATTGATTGGGATGAGATTCAAGCTAATCCGGGTCAACCCAGTCCAACAAACTATAAAGGTGAGCAACCGTTAAGTGAGCCTGAAATAAAGGGTCTTGTCTATTTTGTCAATAAACATCAGTTTGATTGTGCACTTGCTTACCATTCATCAGGTGAGGAAATTTTCTGGCGTTATAAACTATCAAATCCATACGTCAATCAATTTCGTCCATTAGCTGAAAAGCTAGCAGAAGTGACAAGTTATAGTTTAATTGAGCCAGAGGGGATCCCAAGTGGTGGTGGGTTTACCGATTGGTTTTTAACAGAGTTTAAAAAGCCTTCTTTTACGTTTGAAATTGCACAATACGTCGGTTCACGTCCTGTTCCGAATCACCTCTATCATCAAATATTTGAAGATAATCAGTTCGTACTGCATACGGTTGGAGAGTTTTTAATGGATAAAATGACTAAACAACACAAAATATGATACAAGTATTCTGATAATTTGTTATAATATAAGTATCAAATAGTAAGGGGTGGTCTCATGTTTAAAAATATTTTATTAGCTTCGGATGGATCAGAATATGCAATTCGAGCTTGTGAGAAAGCAACTTATTTAGCAAAGCATAATCCGGAATCGAAAGTGATTGTCTTGTATGTTGTTGATGCGGCAACATCGCGAGCGGATGTGACGAAAAGTTACAGTTCATCTGACCTCGATCAAAGTCGAAAAGCAAAATTAGAAATTACTGAACGAAAGTTAATTGAAGCTGGAATAAATTATGAAGTCGTTGTATTACATGGGGACCCAGGTCCAACGATTGTTAAGTATGCAAATGAGAATAATGTTGATTTATGTGTGATCGGTAGCCGTGGGTTAAATCGATTACAAGAAATGGTTCTGGGCAGTGTCAGCCATAAAGTTGCTAAACGTGTCGAATGCCCAGTGATGATCGTTAAATAAAATAGAAACCTCTTTCTTCATTAGCGAAGAAGGAGGTTTATTAATGACATACTGGGCAAAGACCGTAAATTTCGAATTTATGATCTTCAATCATGTAGTTGTTTAATTTTTTTGCGATTTCATCCATCGGGCAAAGATCAATTTCTTGCGTAACACCACAAGTACGACAAATAAAATGATGGTGATGGTGATCGGCACAAGAAATTTGATAAAGCTTTTCACCATCCAACTCTGTTGATTCTAAGATCTCTAACTCATCAAACAGATTAAGATTTCGATAGATCGTATCAAAACTGATTCCTTCATATCTTGCTTCCATATAATCGAGTAAATCTTTTGCTGAGCGATAACGATCTTCTTGCTCAAAGAAAGTTAAAATCGATTCACGCTTATCAGTATATTTATAACCAGCTTCTTTTAAAATTGCTAATGCTTTTTTTGTATTCATAAGATCGCCTTCTTTCTTTTCATATTAAGCCAAAGCTTTTTACCACTCATCGTTAATAATAAAATTAGAATCGAGATCATCACGATCGTTCCTCCAGGTGGAATTTCTAAATAGTAACCAGAGATTAGCCCACCGATCACTGAAATTTCACCGAAAACAATCGAGTAAATAATCGTTTGCTTAAAGCCTCTTGCGATTCGAATGCTTGCAGCAACGGGGAGCGTCATCAGAGCCGATACGAGTAAAACACCAACAATTCGAATCGAAGCAGAGATGACGAGTGCAGTTAAAACAATAAATAAAAAGTGAATTCGCTCCGAATGAATCCCAGATACTTTTGCATGCTCTTCGTCAAATGATAGCATAAATAACTCTTTGTAGAAAATAATTAAAACCGAAACGACGATAAAAGCGATGATTAAGATGCCATAGAAATCATTGCGACTGACTGCAGAAACTGAGCCGAATAAATAATTATATAGATCATTATTAAAACCTTCAGCTAGGGAAATGAAAATAACGCTTAGCCCGACACCAGCCGATAATATGATTGGAATCGCAAGCTCTTGAAAAGCATGATAGACACTGCGTAAGCGCTCGATTAAAATTGCACCAATAACCGAGAAGGCTGTACCATAATAAAATGGTGTCAAAAATAATAAGCCAAATCTTTTTTCAACAAATAAACCAAATGCAATTCCCGCGAGCGTGACATGTGATAGACCGTCTGCGATCAAGGAAAGTCGTCTAACAACGATAAATGAGCCTAATAGTGGTCCAATCAATCCAATTAATAGTCCGGTATAAAATGTGTTTTGTAAAAATTCATACTGCAAAAAATGTGAGAGCATAACAACACGTCCTTAATGGTGATGGGTGACTAAATTTAAGTCGTGACCGTAAAATTGTGACAATTGCTGATCAGAAATATTTTCAAACTCATTCGTGCCGCCATGGAAATGCATCACTTTATTTAAGCAAGCAACACCATTGGCATACTTTGTTACCGTGCCAATATCGTGAGAAACGAGTAAAAGTGTAATCTTATTTTCCTGATTTAATTTATTTAATAGTTGATAGAAGCGTTGAACATGTTCTGTATCAATTCCAACTGTTGGTTCATCTAAGATTAATAGTTTAGGATCACTAACAATTGCACGAGCAATGAAAATCCGTTGTTGTTGACCACCAGATAGATCACCGATATTTTGATTGATGTACTCAGACATGCCGACCGTTTCAATTGCTTCAATCACTTTTTGATGGTCTTTTTTTGTGAAAAATTTAAAGTAACCCACTTTTGCAGTGAGTCCTGTTGCGACAACTTCTTTTACCGTTGCAGGGAATCCGCGATTAAAGGCGTTTGACTTTTGTGAGACAAAGCCTATTTTATTGGCGTCTTTAAATTGCTTAATGTCTTGACCGAAGACGCGAATTGAACCTTGCTGTGGGGTGATTAGACCGAGCAATAATTTAATCAGTGTTGTTTTACCGCCACCGTTTGGACCGATTAAACCCAAAAACGCACCTTCGTGGATATCGAGGTTAATATCGTTCAAAGCTATTTTATCCTCGTAAGCATACGATAGATTTTTAATTTCGACAATTGGAACATTCATAACTGATAAACTCCATTCTTTTAGAGAATTGGTTAATTATATACTTGATAAGTAGATGGATTTCATAATGACATAGATGCGTAAAAACATGCATAATTTTGTTGGTGCTAGCGCTGTGATTAGCACTCTGGGTGGCTATCCCCGCGGAAAGTGTCCACCAAGAGCGAAATCACGGATATATATTTCAAAAACTATTCATCCGTTATAGTAATTATAAAATGATCTTTGTTGTGTCATACTAATCATTAATGATTTTAGCGTATTTGATTGGATTTGTAAATAGGAATGATTACGTTTTGTGCAGGAGGTTAGATGACTTTTCAAATAATCGGCACAAATCATTTTCAAGCAGTTTGCTAGCCAAAATGTAGCAATCATTTTATACTGTAGTTAGTGATCGATAACGAAGGAGTGAATGTATTGCTTGATTTTTATTGTTATCCAAAATGTAGTACATGTCGTAAGGCAAAAAAGTGGCTTGATCAGAATCAGGTCAGTTATAACGACATTGACATTGTTAAACAAACGCCAAGTGCGGAACAATTAGCAACAATGATCGAAAAAAGTGAATTACCGATTAAGCGATTTTTTAATACGAGTGGTCAGAAATATCGGGAACTTCAGTTAAAAGATAAGTTAGCAGAAATGACCGATGAAGAAAAGGTTAATCTGCTAGCATCAGATGGTATGTTAATCAAACGTCCACTTGCTTTTGATGGTGAAAAGGTAACGTTAGGATTTAAAGAAGATCAGTTTGAACAGAGTTGGAAATAAAAAAGGAGGCTATCATAATGAGTGTACCAAGCGGTTTAAAGTATTCTAATGAACATGTATGGGTTAAGCAAGAGGACGACAAGTTTAGAGTTGGTATTACAGAACATGCTCAAGATGAGCTCGGAGACATCGTTTTTGTTGAACTGCCAGATGTCGGTGATCAACTAGCTGCTACAGACACATTCGGTAGTGTCGAATCGGTTAAAACCGTTTCAGAGTTATATGCACCTATTTCATTAGTCGTTGTTGAAGTCAATGAAGAGCTCGAGGATAGTCCTGAGCTAGTTAATGAATCACCATATGAGAATGGTTGGTTAATTGTCGTGGAAGCAACAAATGAAGAAGAACTTGATCAACTCCTAACAGCTGAACGATATCAAGGGTTCATTGATCAAGAATAATAATAGTAATACCTAAAAGTGGTATTGACAGAAGAGACAGATTGAGTCACAATGCTCAAGCTAGGTCTATACGTCAATGCCTCTTTTTTGTAGTTATTTAGATAGAATTAGACCGGTTGGCACGTATTTTAAAAGGTGCTACGATCATTACAGATTTTCCGAACGAGAAGCCCATCGTCTTTAGACATGGGATGATAGTGAGGTCGGTCAAGGGATAGCTTTCTGCTATCTCAATTGACCGAAATTTTCACTATCTATATTTTTATACATTTGTTGCCGTTCGTGTTGTTAATT
>DUPD01000023.1 GCA_012838505.1 Bacilli bacterium
AAATTAAGAATTAAATAAATGACTGAATTTATCTACTTGTAAAAATCAAAATGTCATAAAAGCACTTCACTTTAACAATTTAATGTGCAAAATCACCGTAAAAAATCAAGTTATGAATAATTCAGGTAGATGCTTTATGTTCGTGTTTTAATTTTTCTTAAGCCTTTCTCTAAAACATAAAATTTACGTATGATTTAATAATTAAAACTTTAATAATTCGTGTTTTTATGTATTATGAAATTGACTCTAATACTTAAAAACCAGAAAATCAAAAGCAAGTGTTTTTTAAAGTATGAAGGAGTATGATTGCGAACAACATTCTAAAGTCATTATATAGAAATATGCGTAAATATAAGTAAGAACTATATTCCGTTCACTGTTCCTATTTATTTAGAAACGAATTAAAATGGTTGTTATTACTTCTTGCAAACAAACTATATTTAAATGATTTGATAAATGCAATCTATACCTATTAAGTGTTAACGATGCTCTTTAGATAAGAAATTTATTCCGGTAACTACAATTGTCCATTGAATTAATCCAATTTGAAAGTTATTTTGAAATAAAGTTAATTCAAATGTACTATAAATTAAAATGGCGATAAAAAAACTAGCTGATAACCGGCCTTCTATCGTATGTTGACTTTTAAGTAACAATAACCATATGAAAAATAAGAATAAGCAGAACACGATAAAACCAATTAATCCAGTCTCTAAAAATGTCTGAAGATATTGATTGTGAGCAGTAAGTCCCCCTTCATTTAAAGGCCGAGCCGTCGCGCTAATGCCATAACCAAAAAAGAAGGAGCTTTCAATATGCTGCCAAACATCATACCAAATTTTCTCTCTACCACTAAAGAATCTTTTGTTAAATAAATTAATTGAGAGATTGTTAAGCGCACTTCCAACTGCTGTATTATATAATTTAACATAAACAAATAAGAAGGTAATATTAAATGTCATCGCTAGCCAAAAGGCGTACTTCACTAATGTGGGTTTGTAAAATTGAATAATAGAAACAATTATAACAACACCACCTGCAATAAGAACTGAACGGGAGTTTGTTGCTAATAATAAAATTAAACTGATGAACAAAATTAATAAGAAATAAATTTTTAAGCCTATTTTTTTAACTTTACTGATTGCTATGATTTGAAAGTATAAAGAGCAAAAGATAAAGATTGCTAGTGCATTTGGGTTTCTAAAAATACTAGTAAAACTTCTAGAATCAAATTTTCCCCAATCCCAATCGATAAATAAGATTAATATCAATATTGAAATTATATAGCCCAGGCCAATGAACGAATGTCTATCCCATTCAATTTGTATTGAAAATATAATAAAAATGAACACGGCAGTCACATAAAAAAACAAAAGATAGTTTGAATCACTGTTTAGATAAAAACTAATTGCTTGTATAGTCATAAATCCAGCAATTGTTATATAGATATTTCTAAGCTTGGATGTAGCGAATCCGTTAATTAAATAATAGATAAATAAAACAACAGCACTAATTAATGTCAAACGAATTGAGTAATAACCGATGTCTTTTAAAGGTTGAACAGTACTAAGACTGAATATATTTATGATAATTAGTGTAATAAGATAAAGATGGACTGGTCTAGGTAACTTTATTGACTCATTCATTAAATCACTCCTAAAACGTAAAAAAATTGATTAGACTACCGAAGTATTAAAAATATATTGCTAGAATTTAATCTAAAGAATAATTATACGTTAATTCAATCGAATTATCATCATTTACTGTTTATTCACCAAACAATATTTGTTTTATCACTTAAATATTAGTATAATGCAATAAGCATTCTAGATTGTTTTAAGGGGAGACAGATGTATGAAATCTGCATTTATAGTTTTAAAAGAACAAATTCAATATTTTTATTTAATCAGACGTTTATCGATTTACGAATTGAAAAGTAAAAATAATGATAACTACTTAGGAATGGCATGGGAATTAATTAACCCACTTTTCCAAATTGCGATATACTGGTTTGTATTCGGTTATGGAATTAGACAAAGAGCTAATATTAAATTAACCGGTACATTAGAGGTGCCTTTTTTCTATTGGATGTTGGCTGGTATGGTAATATGGCTATTCTTTTATCGATCAATTATCGAAGGATCGAAGGCTATTTACACAAGAATTAGAATGCTATCAAAGATGAATTTTCCAATGAGCATTATTCCAAATTACATTGTACTCGGGAGATACTATGTTCACATTGGTTTACTGATCATTACTATTTTAATTTTTAACTTTAATGGTTACTATATTAACATATATTATTTTCAGTTGTTGTATTACGCTTTTGCTTTATTTGCATTTACTTTTTCATTAGCTTTAGTGATGTCGACATTATCAACAATCATTAGAGATATTCAAATGTTCTTACAATCTATTCTTCGAATGGGGCTGTACATTTCACCAATATTATGGAACGTCGGTACGATTGAAAACAGATTAATTAATATAATAATTAAACTAAATCCGCTTTATTATTTGATAGAAGGTTATCGTCATACTTTATTTGGTTTAGGTTGGCATGTAACTATTTATTGGAAGCAGACAATTGCCTTTTGGGCAATTACAATATTATTATTTAGTTTCGGTTCATATCTGCATGTTAAGTTCAGGAGACATTTTATAGACTATGTTTAAAGTAGGGGTACTATGGGAAAAACAATTGATTTGAAGAACATATCAAAAAAGTATAAGTTATATAATAACTCTAAAGAACGAATTAAAGATCTAATATTGCCTAAAAGTTATGGTAAGGATTTCTGGGCTTTACGTAATGTTGATTTTCAAGCTAACAACGGAGATGTTGTTGGTTTTATTGGCGTAAATGGTTCTGGAAAATCAACTTTATCAAATATTATTGCTGGCATTGTTCCGCAGACGTCTGGAGAAGTTATTGTTAAAGGTGAAGCCGCTTTGATTGCTGTAGCCTCTGGATTAAAAGGGGATCTAACAGGCAGACAGAATATTGAACTAAAGTGTTTAATGTTAGGTTTTACTAAAGCAGAAATTGAAAGTATGGAAGAGAGCATCATTGAGTTTGCAGAATTAGAAGAGTTTATTGATCAACCAGTAAAATCTTATTCGAGTGGAATGAGATCACGGTTAGGTTTTGCTATTTCTGTAACAATTGATCCTGATATACTAATTATTGACGAGGCTCTTTCGGTTGGAGATAGGGCTTTTGCTGAAAAAAGCCTTGCTAAGATGCAAGAATTTAAAGAGCGTGGCAAAACAATGATTTTTGTTAGTCATTCATTAGGGCAAGTGAAAGAGTTTTGTGATAAAGTGCTATGGTTAGAATATGGAAAAGTGAAGGAATATGGACCAACTGAAGAGGTTGCTAAAAATTACGAGCTATTTTTAAAAAAATATAAAAAAATGAACAAAGTACAACGCGAGGCATATCGTGATAAAATGTTAAATCAATAAAGTTGGGTTTGGATGGTGAGGATTATGTCTAAGGTTGTAAATATCATGGGAATTCCTTTTGATAATCTCACAAAGCAAGATCTAATTGATAAATTATCGGATCCAGAAATGACGAAGGGGTTTATCGTCACCGCAAATCCTGAAATTGTAATGGCAACGCGCAATAATGATGATTATAAAAAAAGTGTTTTAAGTGCAGATTATGTGATAGCTGATGGAATTGGAGTTATTATAGCTTCTAAATGGCTGAAGCAACCGTTACAAGAAAGAATTCCTGGTTTTGAACTCATGATGTCGATGATTGATTATGCATCAAGTGCAAGGAAAAGTTGTTACTTTCTTGGTGCAAGTGAAGAGGTCAATCTAAAAGCGGTAGAGCAGCTAAAGATACAATATCCTCAATTGATTGTTGCGGGTCATCATCATGGTTTTTTTGATTTGAAAGATGAGGCAATCGTCAAGCAGGTTAGAGAAGCAAATCCAGACTTTATCTTTGTTGCGCTTGGTATGCCGAGACAAGAGCAATGGATTGCTAAAAATATAGAATCCTTTTCAAAAGGAGTTTTTATGGGTGTTGGTGGAAGCTTTGATGTTGCTGCAGGTGAAGTAAAAAGAGCGCCAGATATCTGGATTAAGCTTAACTTAGAGTGGTTATATCGTTTAATCAAACAACCATTTCGTTGGAAGCGAATATTAAAAGTTTTTGACTTTATCTTTAGAATTATCTTTAGAAAATACTAATAAATCCGTATAGATTAAATACACGCAATGAAGCAAATACTAGTAACGCAAATCTAAAGGAGCAGATCTAATAATGACAAAAGTAAAAAAAGCAATTATTCCAGCGGCTGGACTTGGAACGCGTTTTTTACCAGTGACAAAAGCAATGCCAAAAGAAATGTTGCCAATTGTAGATAAACCAACGATTCAATATATTGTTGAAGAAGCGGTTGCTTCAGGAATTGAAGACATTATTATTGTGACGGGAAAAGGTAAACGTGCAATTGAAGATCACTTTGATTTAGCACCAGAACTTGAACAAAATTTAAAAGCAAAAAATAAATTAGATTTATTGCATAAAGTTGAACAATCAACGAATTTAGCGGATATTCACTATATTCGACAAAAAGAACCAAAAGGTCTCGGACATGCTGTATGGTGTGCACGTAAGTTTATTGGTGATGAGCCCTTTGCTGTTCTTTTGGGTGATGATATCGTTCAAAGTGATGTTCCTTGCTTAAAGCAATTAATTAATCAGCATGAAAAAACCGAATCATCTGTTATCGGTGTTCAACAAGTTCCAGAAAACGAGACTGATCGTTATGGGATAGTCGACCCAAGTAAGCAAAATGGTCGACTTTATCAAGTTGATCATTTCGTAGAAAAGCCCCCACGTGGTACAGCACCATCTAACTTAGCGATCATGGGGCGTTATGTTTTTACACCAGAGATATTTAGGTTTTTAGAGCGTCATGAAATTGGTGCGGGTGGGGAAATTCAGCTTACAGATGCAATACAAATGCTTAATGAAATCCAACGTGTTTATGCCTATGACTTTGAAGGTCATCGATATGATGTTGGGGAACAGCTTGGTTTTGTCCAGACCACTATTGAGTTTGCTTTACAAAACAAAGAAATTGGTGAAGATGTTAAAAAGATGTTGATTGAATTGGTTAGTAAAATTAAAGATGATGAATAAATAAGTATAAGTAAAAATTATTGTTTAAATTTATCTTCAGAATTATTTTTAATAAATATTAACAAACAAACGTCAATCCCACTGCTAATGACTGGGCATTTGACGTTTGTTTTTTGTTTTGTCTGGCCATCTGATATAATTGATCAATAGAAATATATTTATCTTACCCACAAAAATAAGGGGTGATTTTTTAAATGAAAAGAATTAAAGTGATGATTGTATTTGGGACAAGGCCTGAAGCAATTAAAATGGCCCCACTTGTCCATGAATTAAAACAACGATCAAATGAATTTGAATTAAATGTGACGGTAACAGCACAGCATAGAGAAATGCTTGATCAAGTGCTTGATGTGTTTAAGATTACACCTGATTACGATTTAAATATCATGAAACAGAAACAAACTCTGGCTGAAATTACGACTCGTGCTTTAGAAGGTATCGACGAGGTTATGAAAGAAACAAATCCAGACATAGTGCTTGTGCATGGGGATACGACGACAACATTTGCAGCCTCACTTGCAGGCTACTACAATCAAGTTGTTGTTGGGCATGTTGAAGCTGGTCTTCGGACGTGGAATAAATATTCACCATTCCCAGAAGAGCTGAATCGTCAATTAACAAGTGTGATGGCCGATATTCATTTTGCACCGACGGAAAAGTCTAAACAAAATTTATTAATTGAAAATAAAGCGGCAGAACATATTTATGTGACCGGAAATACGGCAATTGATGCATTGAAAACAACAGTCTCCGAAACATACTCAAATCCAATTTTAGATGCTATAGGAGATAAACGATTAGTTTTACTAACGGCACACCGAAGAGAAAATCTTGGTGAAAATATGGAGCAGATGTTTCGGGCGATTAGACGGTTAGTAGAGGAGCATGATGATATTCAGGTCATCTATCCTGTCCACTTAAATCCAACCGTTCAACAGCTGGCAAATCAAGTTTTAGGTCATACTGAGCGTATTCAATTGATTGATCCATTAGGAGTAATTGATTTTCATAACTACGCATCACGTGCATATCTTATTCTGACTGATTCAGGTGGCGTTCAGGAAGAAGCGCCGTCTCTCGGTGTTCCTGTTCTAGTTTTGCGTGATACAACCGAAAGACCAGAAGGAATTGCGGCGGGAACGCTAAAGCTTGCGGGGACGGATGAAGAGACGATTTTTAAACTCGCTAATGACCTTTTAACCGATCAAGATGAATACGATCAAATGGCACAGGCGAAGAATCCATATGGTGATGGGAAGGCATCAAGAAGAATTGCTGATGCCATACTAGACTATTTTGAAATTTAATCTGACTTAATCCAATTAAAAAAGCCTCCAATTTTGGAGGCTTTTGCTGTTATAAATTATCTTCCGTATCTTCACTTGAGTAGAGTGAGGTGGGGCTAGTTAATTCAAGGTGTTCTTTAAGAATACGCTTGTTTTCTTCTAGGCTCTCTTCATCAAGCTGATAATAATAAGTAGGAGTCCATAAGTCAGTACCACTTAAATTTAACGTTTCAATATCTAGCTTTCCAGACAACCCATAGTTGGTGAAACTGATAATATCATTTGGTCTCATGCTCGTATTCATATTATCACCGACAGCTTTCATTAAGGCATCAATATTAAATAGTGTGTTAATCGAAACTGCTCGATCAACCATTGCACCAATTAGTTGTTGTTGTCTTTTTCCACGTTCAATATCATTATCTTTTTTCCGTGTCCGTGCAAATGCTAATGCTTCCTCACCATTTAATAATTGTTCACCTGGTAATAAATGAATTGCCCCTTTTGTATCGTTTGAATCCATTTCTCGAATTTCGTAAGGAACATCCACTGTAACGCCGTTTAATGTATCAATTATATCGATAAATGCATCAAAGTTAATTCGAACATAGTAATCGATTGGGATTTCTAAAAGATTTTCGATTGTTTCAATGGTTGCCTTTGCTCCACCATATGAGTGAGCATGATTAATTTTTGTATACGTATCACGTTCAGGAATGTACACATATGAATCCCGTGGAATACTCAGTAATTTTACTGAATTCTGATCTTTATTTAATGTAGCGAGAAGAAGTGCATCGGATAAGCCGTAACTAGAAGTATCTCTAGCTCCTCCGTTGTCAACTCCGATAAATAGGATTGACACATTATCGATATTCGGATCTACTTCATCGTCTCTTAACTCAGAGCCACCTTCACGCCCATCACTTTCATAAGATTTATCAATCACTTCTTGTGCTTTATTTAAAACGCTAAATCCATATGCAAATACTATCGTAAATAAAATGATAATTGGTATAACAAGAAAAATAATAACCTTTTTATTTCGACGTTTCTTTTTCACATGCCGCTTAACGACCCGTGATTTATTCTGATTTTCTCTTTTCATTTTTATCCCCTTAAAAATCTAAAATGTCTTAACTTTGATTGTACTATTAAAATTGAAAAAGGTAAATTGAATTATTAAGTTAAAGTTAACTTGTAACCATATTGTAATGATTACAGTGATTAGACGCCTATTTGACAAAAAGGTTACACAGTTCTTGTATAGTTTCCCTGAATGCGATAGAGATATGAATTAAAACTTCGAAATAGAGCATAAATTGATGAAATATGAATTGTATTATGGAAGTGTCTTGTTATAATAAGGAATAACCACTTCGGATTATTCCAAATCTACATTTTATCTTCTATTTGCGGGCGATCGCCCACAACCGCTGTGCGTTCGCCCACAAATGTGAAGATCTCGCCCACAACCATCAATATTTCGCCCACAATCCAAATTAAAACAATTAAACAAAGGAGTGTTTCACAAATGAAAATCGTTTTACCTTTAGCAAAAACAGAGTTGCATCAACAATTGGAAGTTTTGTTAAAACGCTATCGACAACGTGACAGGATTTACGATGAGATTCAAGATGCTTACGGGAGAGAGCACGCAGGTTATCAAGGGGAAAAGCAGTTAGATTATTATCTCCATCTTGCCAATTTAAAAAATACCTTCAGTTTAGCGGGCTTGCGCTTAAAGTGGGACAAGTATTATTTCCAAATTGATCGGATGATTTTAACGCCATCAGTATGTATCATCATCGAATCAAAAAATCTCAAAGGCGAAATCATTTTAAATGAAGAAGACCAGCTCATCCAACAAACTCCAGACTACCAAAAAAGTTATGAAAATCCCTACAATCAGGTCAAACTCCAGGAGAAACAACTTCGGCACATCCTAAACAATCTAGGCTATTCCAACTTACCAATTCACCCACTCGTCGTTTTCACTAATAAAAATGCAATTCTCAACTTAGGAGGAAAGCCAGATATGATTGCCCTACATCAACTGACATTCCGAATCGATCATTTGATCCAAAACTACCCAAAAATTCAGACAACAAGTGAAATTAATAAGCTAGCTCACACACTATTCAAAAAGCACACCAGAAAATTAGAGAACATTCTTAACCGATACAAACTAAATTTTTACGCACTACAAACAGGGGTGATCTGTCCAAACTGCGAGCGAAGGAAAATGGCGCGTATACACGGCACATGGATTTGCCGTCACTGCAAGCACCAAGATCGACAAGCGCATATTGCTGCACTTAGAGACTACGCCACTTTAATAAACCGAATCATCACAAACAAAGAAGCGCGCCGATTTTTGGAGATAGACTCACGAAATACGATTTATCGATTATTCACCAAATTAAACATTCCTAAAATAGGTAATAAAAAAGGAACTCAGTACAACTTAGAAAAATTTCTTCCATAAATTCTGTGAGAACTGGCTATGGCCAGTTCTTTCCTTATGAAGATCATTAATTCTCCGACTGAAACTCCAGATAATATCCAATATATGCGCTAACGAGCATAAACTAATAATATCGCGCATAACCCGCTGATATCGAGCATAAATACGCGAATTAGCGCATAAATTCACAATTTCGCGCATAACCCAATTTAGCCCACCCAACAAACTCCAAACCTCCATACAATCTCCCCTAAATGCAGTCAGAATTGGCCCTCGCCAATTCTCTCATCTCAAGCCAGTTCCCACAACCCACACCAAAAAAAAAGGCCCTGACACGCCAAAGCGCATCAGAACCCTCCTTAATCCAAGCTCAATCAATCTTACCAACCAAATTGATTTAATTCATTCATCATTCCACCAAGTATTGCATCACCGAACAATGCTAACACGATCCCGATAATTACGAAATGGATGATAACCACATAGATCACATCAAGTCCACCTGGATTTTGCTTTGTTTCCTTGATCGAAAAGATCGAACCGATGCTCGCAAGAAACATTGTTAAAAAGACTGATACTAACAACAAGCTAGCAAAATTATAAGCATTAAAAATACTTACTAGAAATGCGAAAGTAGCTAAGCCAGCCGGAATAATCATGAAAGTCATAAATCTTGTGAAAACTTCCATGAAATCAATTTCAGACTTCATTAATCGTGAAACCGCAAACAGAACGGCTACGATAATTGCGATAAAGATAATGAATAAAAGAAACGGTAACACGACTGTATCAAAGAATGGCGGACTTCCAAAGTTACCTAACAAATGATTGGCAGCACGATATCCTGTTAACGGAATAAATAAAGAAAATAAAATTAAAGTAATCAGTCCATTAATTAAATCTGCTTGTTCAGCACCAACTGAAAGACTAGATTTATACGGTGCCTTCAATCCTGTCAAGAAATAATTCCAAAAACTCTGACCAATTTCCTTTGCCTTCTCAACCGTTGGATTCGGCTCAGTCGGCTGCACAGGTTGAACTGGTTGTACAGGTTGCTCCGTATTCACATTGGCATTTACAGGCCCCTGTTGTGTTTCCGCAACAATCACTGGATCAGCACCCGCAGGCTTTTGATTCAAATGATCAATTTGCTTGCCACAGTTTACACAAAACTTCGCATTCGAATCATTAACCGTTTGACATTTTCCACAAATCATACTCAACAACTCCTTTAATAATAATCTATTTTAGTCTACCTAAAAAAAATGAATAAATCAAAGCAAGAAGCTTTTTTTTATAAAAAACTCACCCTTCATAAAAAAGCATGTACCTCTTCAATTGCCACCGGCCGGCCGAGGAAATACCCCTGTGCATTCTCGACACCTAGCTCCATCGCTAATAAATATTCCTGACGCGTTTCTAGCCCCTCAAGCATAAGGTGAACATCCTGACTCTCACAATAATCTCGAAACAGTTGAATTAAGGCTTTCTTTTTGTCTGATAAATGAAGCTGAGTACTAAATAATCGATCAAGTTTTATATACTTAAAAGGAAAAGCAATCATTACATCAAAATTCGAATAACCTTTACCAACATCATCAAGCGCAAATTGGAATCCATGATCAATGAGTTTTTGAATCAGATGAAAGGAATTGAGCAATTGATCCATCTGTTCAGATTCAGAAATCTCTAAGACAACTTGATCAGCTCGTAATTGATTCGTGTGAATTGTGTGATAAATAAATGCAGAAAATTTCGGATTGATTAGAGTTGAAGGAAGAACATTTATGAATAAGACTGCATCCCCATCATTGAGTTTTGACTTTCGATATGCCCGCATCGCTAAATCAATCGAGGCCGTATCAAGCTCATACAGTCGACCAGCGCGCTTGGCAGCTTCAAAAGCAAGCTCAGGATTGGGAAAGTCAACTGATCGCAACAATGCTTCGAAGCCAATACAATGATGACTATGTAAATGATAGATGGGCTGAAAATTATGTGTAAAAAGCCTTTTTTCGATAAAATGATCGATTAACATATAATAGCCCCCAAAAAAGCTGATAAACTAACACTTCCTATTATAACTATAACAAATCTAAAAAATAAACCAATATGATGAGTCGTGAAAGAACATTCAGGTAAATGTTCTGTTTGAGAACAAATTAATTTCCTCACGTGTTCATGTAGAATGTTAAATTTAGAATTAATCTTCCACATTGACAACTAACTGTGCTATAATGTTTTCTGTATAATTTTGTCCAACCAAAATTGGACACACTCAACGAAAACATTGGAGGATCAACTAAATGGAGGAAACAATCACACTCAAAGAGATCGCTCAGATTGTAAAAAAGAGACTCGGATTAATTATAACCCTGACACTTGGGGCTGCCATAATTAGCGGTATCTTTACATACTTTTTTATTACACCGATTTATCGAGTGAATTCGCAATTTCTTGTCAATCAAAATCAATCAACATCAACAGTGGAGTTAAATGAAATAAGGACAAACGTTGAATTAATCAATACGTATAGTGAAATTATTCGAAGCAATCGAATCCTTAATGATGTAATAGAGGAATTACAGTTGACGATTTCGCCAGGGGCTTTAGCTGAAAAAATTTCGGTTACAAATTCGAATGGTTCACAAGTTGTAACTGTTGCAGCAACTGATCCCGATCCAGCAATGGCTGTTGACCTGGCTAACGTGACCGTAGAAGTTTTTCAAGACCAAATCGACGAATTAATGAATGTCGATAATGTCAATATTTTAAACCCAGCAGTATTACCAGCAAATCCATCACCAGTCAGTCCAAACCTTGTTCTAAACGTTGCCATCGCATTCGTACTTGGTGGCATGGTCGGAGTAGGACTTGCATTCTTACTTGAATACTTAGATACCACAGTGAAAACCGAAGATGACGTCGAAAAGATCGTCGGCCTTCCAGTGATCGGTATCATTTCGAAAGTTAAAGACAGTGATTTAATCAATCCGCACCAACAAGCATTCACACGTACAGGAAGAGAAAGGGGAGCAACATTCAATGGCCAAACGCAAAAGACCAGTTAACCAATCGATCAGACATTTAATCACAAAATTGAATCCACGCTCACCAATCTCAGAACAATTCCGAACGATTCGGACAAACTTGCAATTTACCGCAGTTGATGGTGCCCTCGAGACAATGCTCGTAACATCAGCCGGTCCATCAGAAGGAAAATCATTTACGATCGCTAACTTAGCTGTCGTTTTTGCCCAACAAGAAAAGAAAGTGCTTTTAATTGACGCTGATATGCGAAAACCAACCGTCCACTATACATTCAGAGTCGATAACCGCCGAGGCTTAAGTAGCGTCCTCGTTGGCGAACACGAACTGGAAGAAGCAACGATCAAATCAGATATCCCAAATCTAGAGATCTTACCATCCGGACCGATTCCACCGAATCCATCGGAACTTCTAGGATCAAATAAAATGCGTCACCTAATCGAACAAGCAAAACAACAATACGATCTCGTTATTTTTGATACACCACCAGTACTCGCTGTAACCGACGCACAGATCCTGGCCAACTTTGTAGATGGCTCATTACTCGTCATCCGCAGTAAACAAACCGACCAAGAAGCTGCAATCAAAGCCAGAGAACTACTCGAACCAGCCAAAGCGAAGCTACTTGGTTGTGTACTAAACGATCTTGAAACATCAAAAGATCAATACTATTACTACGGCGAATAAAACTTGCGCACCCGCGCAAGTTTTTTGCTTCTTAATAATAAGAGGGAGGTACTGGCTGAGGCCAGTACCAACAACATATATGTGCGTTCGCCCACCTCACCCGTGCGTTCGACCACCTCGACTCGGATATCGCCCACCTCACCCGTGCGTTCGCCCACCTCGACTCGAATATCGCCCAATCCCTTGCAACTCCACCACAAATGAACTATACTAGTACCAGATAGTAAAAAAGCAAATAGAATGAGCCTACAAGGGGAGCTGATTAAGTCGGCTGAGATAGAACACGAATTGTTCTGACCCTCTGAACCTGTTAGTTAGTACTAGCGTAGGGATGGTGGCTTTTTTGATGGAATTTTTTCGTAAAGTAACAAGCAATGTGAGCGGGTTCCCCATCAGGAAGCAATCCCCTTGGCACATTGCTTTTTTATTGTTTAAAATTGTACAGACACTTTTTTGAACGTAAAACCAAAAAACAAGGGGGAATTTTTACAATGCAATCGAAAAGAACATTATTTATTATTGAAGTTGCAATCTTTACAGCACTCGCATTCGTCTTAGATATTATTCCATTTCTATCATTTAAAATATGGCCACAAGGTGGATCAATCTCATTCGTTATGATCCCAGTTTTTATCGTCGCATTTCGTTGGGGAGTAAAAGGTGGCCTCTTATCAGGCTTAATCCTCGGCCTTCTTAAAATGATGATCGGTGGTTATATCGTTCACCCAGTCCAAGCAATACTTGATTATCCAGTCGCTTTCACTGTGCTTGGCTTAGCAGGACTACTGGCGGCAGCAACTCAAGCTGCATTAAAAGACAACAATACCAAACGTTTTATTGGCATGGTAACAACCGGTGTGCTAATCGGAATCACACTCCGATTTATTTCACATTACTTTGCCGGTGTTGTCTTCTTTGGTTCAGGAATCGAAACGATGAACGCATGGCTCTATTCACTGATCTACAATAGTTCATACTTGATCCCATCATTTGTCATTAACGTCGCAGCAGTTAGTTTCCTATTCAACAAACGCCCGAATCTAATCGCAGCAACTACAAAGTAGACAAAATCAGACCCGCTCACATTACCAATCATAAATCGGCACATCCCACCAGATGCGCCGATTTATTTATACATACTTAAACAAAATGTCCTAAATGTGAACAAGTAGTGAAAGATAACCATTTTTTTAAACACACTAAAAACACCACAAAAAAATCATGCTAATAATTACATAGAACAATTGTTATAATTGGCTTGCAATTAGTTATAAATACCCTAAAATAAACTAAACAGCAACCAATGAATAGGTAATTGTGCCCGACTATAAGTATAGAGTTATGGTAAAGAGTCACAAATATGGTTCCACCTGAATTATTCATAACTTGATTTTTTACGGTGATTTTGCACATTAAATTGTTAAAGTGAAGTGCTTTTATGACATTTTGATTTTTACAAGTAGATAAATTCAGTCATTTATTTAATTCTTAATTT
>DUPD01000024.1 GCA_012838505.1 Bacilli bacterium
AATAAAGATGAGGCAGTTGAATTACATTGTCCTCACTGTAATGGCACGATGATTGAAGCGAGATAAAATCCCAAGTAAATATTGTTTACTTGGGACGTGATTTAGTCGCGATAGCGACTTTGTTCTAGTAATTATACCCATACAGCTTTATTTTCTTAGATGCTAGGAAGCATTTAAAAGTTCCGATTTTTTCTTAATTTAATATAATAATAAATTCCGATGAATAAAGGGATCATGCTAAGAACAATGCCGGCAGGAGCTTCAAGTCCAACAAGTACAAACATCATGAAGATTGTAGCAGCAGTAATAATATAACGAATTAACTGCAAATTTTCTTCTGATTTCGTCAAAAGCATTTTTCTGTATTTTTCATCCTTAGAATCCACCTGGATGAATTTAATTAGAAAGTAGATAAAAATAATTAAAGATCCGAGTGCAGATAAGGGAATAATGATGTCGTCTTTTATCGGTCCTAATAGGAACATAAATAATATGAATGAAAGAATTGGTAGAATGAACATTCCTAGCAAGTAAAGTGTTACTTTACGTGTATAAGTTTGTTTGAAAATATCATACTCTTTTTTGAGGTCATTCATTCCAATCGCTTTTTTTATTTCATCAACACTTCCAAGTTCTGAGATGATTTTATTAGCCACTTCATTTTCATCGTAATTTTGAGCAAGTAAGTCTTGATACTTGTCCTCAACTGTATCTAACATGTTTTCTTTAACTGCTTCAACTCTTTGGCTGTTTGGTAAATCTTGAAACAAATGGTTAATGTGCTTTTTTACACGTTTCAAATAATCACTCCTCGATAAAGTTATCTAAAACTTTTTTGGTCGTTTGCCATTCTTGAAATTTTTCCTGTAAGTAACTTCGCCCAAGGTGTGTCAGCTTGTAGTAAGTACGTGGTTTACCTTGACTTACATTCCCCGAATAAGACTCGATATACTTTTTATCTTGAAGGCGAATAAGAGCAGCATAAAGTGTCGCCTCTTTTATTTCATAATGACCTTCACTCCGAACAGTTATTTTTTTTGAAATTTCATAACCGTAACTATCGTGCTCTTTTAAGATTTGTAGAATTAGGATGTCATTATAGCCACGCATAATATCACTGCTAATCAATCAATCACCTTCTTATTATGTGGATTACTCTATCTGTCATAGTTAATTATATAATAACTGAACTACTCTAACAGATCAAGTACTTTTTGAATATATATACTATAACAATTTGATATATTTAGCTAAGGAGATTTGAGTTCGTTGACCTATTTAACGAAGGTTTTGTGAAAAGATTAATCGTGTGATTTTGAGTATTAAGAATGATTGGAGTACAGCGAATAGGAGCTAAGCTAATCATTCCTTAAGGTCATTTATTTTCTTTGCTAATGGACGTGATTGTTTAAAGAAAAATAGTCCGATTAAGAGCAAAATAAGATCGAGCAGGATGATCGGCGTGACTACTTCAGTAATAGGATTAAAAATGAACTTGAACGCGGTCATGAAACTAGGTCCAACGAAGATTAGGGCTAACATATACCAAATGGTGTTTATCCGCTGATAAAGTTTAATTTTTGCATCAGCAGATGAATATACTTCTAAGCTGCCCATTTTTGATAACCCGTTTTCTTCTTTTTCAAAGTTCAAAAACAGATTTCGTCGGATCTTCTGATGCACATTCCCCACTCCCTTTTTCACAAAATAAAATAAAAAATCTTTATTTTTAATAAAAAACTCACCCACCATTATTATAACTTAAAAAGGAAACTGACCAATTAACTATGATGGAAAATTCCACACTAACCCAATTTAGTCAGGATAAGTTTCAGTTTTTGCTAATTAAATTCGATTATTTTTACGAATTGGACTTTATCAGAACTATTGGCTATGGTTGATAGGAGTGGGTTTTTTCAGTTTCAAACTTTTGTTTTGTAAAAAACAAAAATAGGAGTATAATCGTTTTATAGTGAGGGCAAAGTTAATTTGAGCCAATTTTCAGTTATTTCCAACTGGAGGGAGGGATATGAATGGACCCCGTTATTGATCAGTTGTTTAAAATCGAACAGATTGCGAAAAACATGAAAGGTGATGTCGATGATCAAAAAGAGAAAATTCGACATCAGTATCAAACGAAGCAAAGAGAGTTTGACCAGAAAAGCGACCGTGACACCGAGGAAAGGTTGAAGCAGATTCGAACAGAAAGTGATCAGCTTCATGAAGAGCGGAGCCAAATGGTTTATGCGCAATACAAAACGGAACTTGATCTTTTGGAAAATGTTTATCAGACGAAACAAAATCAAATCGTAACGACTATTTTTGAAAATATAATTAAAGGTTGAGGTGGGTGAATTGCTAAATCAATATACAGCCATGACAACCAAGATTCGTGGGATGCGAGGGAAGTTATTAAAGCGAGAGGATTATATCAATCTGTCTTATTTAACTTCAGAAAGAGAAATTGCTGATTATTTAAAGCGGCATCCTGGCTATCAAGATTTACTGCAAGATGTTGAAATTAATAAGGTAACGCGTGTGGAGTTAGAAGGTTTGCTTAACTCATCGATTTATGAAGATTATAATAAGTTGTTTCGGTTTGGGAATTTGAAGCAACGGAAGTTTTTACACATCCATGGGATTACTTATGAAGTCATCGTCTTGAAAAAGTTTTTGCGGCGTGCGTTTAATGTTGCAGAAATTTATCAAGAAGTCGGCAATGAGTTTTTGGTTTTCTTAAGCAAGCATTCTAAGTTAGATTTCGATCGATTGCAAAATGCTGTAACCGTCAAGTAAAATGACACAGTTTTCGCTATTTAATTTGACACATTTTCATTGCTGAAAATCGTACTTCGATGTTTCATTCTATAGCTATCTCCATTAAGATGAATAATCTCAACACGATG
>DUPD01000025.1 GCA_012838505.1 Bacilli bacterium
AAATAAAGATGAGGCAGTTGAATTACATTGTCCTCACTGTAATGGCACGATGATTGAAGCGAGATAAAATCCCAAGTAAATATTGTTTACTTGGGACGTGATTTAGTCGCGATAGCGACTTTGTTCGTTAATATTTTTCATCAATCAAAGTGTTTAGCATTTCTTCGACTAAATCCCATTCCTCATCTGTTTCAATTTGGAATAGAGCGAAGTCATCTTCATTTTCCTGCTCCTCATAACGAAAAGCAAATACTTCTTGTTCTTCTTCCTCATCTTCACCTTGCTCAACAGGAACAACAGCAATATATGATGCATTATTTTCTTCAACATCAAATGTAAATAACACTTCAAATAGGTGTTCTTCACCATTTTCATCAGGGATAATGATACGTTCTTCTTCAGATAGTGACATTGTCTCTACCTCCTTATTGTTTTCCATTTAAATAGCCTTGCAAAATCATCACAGCCGCCATTTTGTCAATGACTTTCTTTCGTTTATCTCGACTCACATCTGCTTCTAACAAAACCCGTTCAGCCGCCATGGTTGATAAGCGCTCATCCCATAGCGTCGTTTTGATCTTGTAGTTTTCCGATAAATAGTCCGCATACTTTTGTGAGATTTCACCGCGCTCACCAATCGTGCCATTCATATGCTTCGGTAAGCCGATCACGATTTCCGTCACCTCATACTCACTAATAATCGCTGCGAGTGATTGGTTAGCTGTTGTAAAGTCATTCTCATTCCAATGAATTGTTGTTAGGCCTTGTGCAGTCCAACCGAATGCGTCGCTTATCGCTACACCAATTGTCTTAGACCCAACGTCTAGTCCCATTACTCTCATCTTATACCTCTTTATTATGTTCGATATAAAAATGAACAAGCTCCTCAATTAACTCATCGCGATCAAGTCGGCGAATGAGGTTCCTTGCATCTTTGTATCGCGGAATGTAGGCTGGATCACCTGACAGCAAGTAACCAACAATTTGGTTAATTGGATGATAACCTTTTTCCCGTAATGATTGATAAACAGTTAAGAGTACATCTTTTACATTTTCTTCGATTGGATCTTCTGAAAAATTAAATTTCATCGTTTTATCCATTGAATCCATGTATAAACACCCCACCTTATTAGATAAATTGAGCTATATATACTCATTCGTCATCTCTCTCTATTATACCTTTAATTTATTTCAAATAACAAGTTACTTAACTGTTGAAATTAATTTTTTTGCCTCTTCTAAAGCTTCAGCAACCATTTCTGGCTTTTTACCCCCAGCTTGCGCCATATCCGGTCGACCACCGCCACCACCGCCACAAATTTCAGCTGCTCGCTTAATAATATTTCCGGCATGGTAACCTTGCTTAACTAAATCTGTCGAAACACCTGCAGCTAGCTGCACTTTCCCATCATTAACGGCTGCTAACAAAATTATACCTGGCTCTACCTTATGTTTTAAATCATCAACCATTGAACGAAGTTGATTCATATCTCCAACATTAACTTGTTCTGCTAAAACTTTTACGCCATTAATCTCTTCAACTCGATCAAGAATTTCTGCTGCCTCATTATTTGAGAGCTTTTGCATTAATGATTCATTGTCACGCTTCGCTTGCTTTAACTCTTGGAATAATCCATCAACTTTTTCTTTAACTTGCATTGGTTTAGTTTTTAATAATTGAGCTGTTTCGGTTAAAATTGCCTCACGTTCATTTGAGTAATCATAGACGCCTTTACTTGTGACCGCCTCAATCCGACGCACACCAGCACCAATTCCCGACTCGCTAACAAGCTTGAATAGCCCAATTTCAGCGGTATTGTTAACGTGACAACCACCACATAATTCTAAACTATAATCACTAATTTGCACAACACGAACAACGTCACCATATTTTTCACCAAACAGAGCCATTGCTCCCATCTTTTTCGCTTCATCAATTGGGTAAAAACCTGTTTTGACCGGGATGGTCTCCCAAATCTTTTGATTAATTTTTTCTTCAATTGTTTTTAGTTCATCTTCTGTCACTGCATTAAAGTGTGAAAAGTCAAAGCGTAGCCGCTCTGCAGTGACGAGTGAACCCGCTTGGTTGACATGGTTTCCGAGCACATCTTTTAATGCTTGGTGTAACAAGTGCGTTGCTGTATGGTTTTTTTCGACAAACTGACGTTTTGTTTGATCGACAGCTACTTCAACAAGATCACCGACTTTTAACTGACCTTTTGCCACTTTAACACGGTGAAGGTTTTGCCCTTTTGGTGCTTTTTTCGTATCCAAAACTTGTGCGTTAGCCGACTCAGACTGAATCACTCCTGTATCAGCAATTTGCCCCCCACTTTCAGCATAAAATGGTGTTTTTGCTAACACGACCAACACTTCTTCCACAGAAGATTGGTCAACGAGTGCTTTATTTTCAATAATTGCCTCGATTGTTGTACTCAACTTGAGCGTATCATAGCCAACAAATTCGCTTGGTGCAGATAAATTTTGATAAACATCATCTTGTACTTGCATCGAATCAACCTTTTGACGTGCCTCTCTTGCACGATCGCGTTGTAACTGCATTTCTGCTTCAAAGCCAGGTTCATCGATCGTAAATCCAGCCTCAGCTACATATTCCTCTGTCAGTTCTTTAGGGAAACCATACGTGTCATACAGACGGAACACATCTTTTCCTGGAATCACAGTCGACTTGTTTGCCTGTTCTTGCTTAATAATCGTTTCCAAAATCGTTAGACCATCATTTAATGTTTCATGGAATCTTTCTTCCTCTGTTTGAATCACATTGACAATAAAGTCACGATTTTGTTTCACTTCTGGGTAAAATGAAGCCATATTTTCACCCACAATATCAACTAGTTGATACATAAATGGTTTCTCTAAGTTTAATTGCTTAGCAAATCGAACCGCACGACGAATTAAACGACGGAGTACATAACCTCTTCCTTCGTTAGATGGCAACGCACCATCACCAACCGCAAAAGCAACCGTACGAATATGGTCAGCAATGACTTTATAAGCGGTATCTGTTGTGTCACTCTCTCCATATTTAATTGACGTCAGTTTTTCAACTTCTTTAATGATCGGTAAAAATAAATCTGTCTCAAAATTTGTTTTTGTCTCCTGTAAGACAGAAACAACACGCTCCAGCCCCATTCCCGTATCAATATTTTTCTTCGGCAATGGCGTGTACGTATCATCTGGATTATGATTAAACTGTGAGAAAACTAAGTTCCAAATCTCTAAATAACGATCATTCTCTCCACCTGGGTATAGCTCTGGATCATTCGGATCATTGCCATACGCTTCGCCACGATCATAGAAGATCTCCGTGTTTGGTCCACTTGGTCCTTCACCAATATCCCAGAAGTTTTCTTCCAAGCGAATGATTCGTTCCTCTGGCAACTGGATCTGATCTTTCCAAATTAAATAAGCTTCCTCATCTTCAGGATGAACGGTTACTGATAATAGCTCAGGATTTAAGCCAAGCCATTTTTGATCGGTTAAAAATTCCCATGCCCACTCAATTGCTTCTTCTTTAAAATAGTCACCGATAGAGAAGTTTCCGAGCATTTCAAAAAATGTGTGGTGACGTGGTGTGTAACCGACGTTTTCAATATCATTTGTTCGAATTGATTTTTGTGCATTTGTTAGGCGTGGATTGTTTGGGACAATTCTACCATCAAAATATTTCTTTAACGTTGCTACTCCACTATTAATCCAAAGCAATGTTGGATCATCGACTGGAATCAATGGTGCACTTGGTTCAACTTGGTGTCCCTTTTCCTTGAAAAAATCTAAAAATAACTGTCTTACTTCTGATGATGTTAATCGTTTCATCACGCTTTCCTCCTGTTTCTAATTCGTTCGATCATTTGAGTACGTGTCATCAAAAAAACTCCCGCCCCTGCATTATCTGCAGGGGCGAGAGCTAGCTTCGCGGTACCACCCTGATTATAGTCAAACTAAGACTATCATCTTTGTCACTGTTAACGGTGTGAGCCGACAAGTGTTTTACTTGTACTCCTAACGCAGCTTCTGTAACCCTTCGTTTGATTTATCTTCCAGCCAAGGATAAATCTCTCTTAAAAACGGACTGTTACATACTCGTGTTGATCATTGTTTTTGTTATGTTATCTGATGATATTATATTGAATAGTAATTGATCTGTCAATTACTATTCAGATAGTGGCTGATTCATTCATCTCTTTTCATTTTTGCTGAAAAATAGTTCCCAATCATCTGTACACCTTGAACAATGATAATTAATACGAACACCGTTAAGTACATCACATCTATTTCATATTGAATATGCCCATAACGATAAGCGAGATCACCGAGACCACCTGCTCCAACAAGTCCTGCCATTGCTGTTGCACCAATAAGACTGACTGTTGCAATCGTTAAACCAAGAATAATTGACGGTCTTGCTTCTCTTAATAACACATTCCAAATGATCGATCTTCTTTTGATTCCTATTGCTGTATATGCTTCAACAACACCAGGGCTCACTTCAAGTAGCGCAGATTCTATCAGTCTAGCAATATACGGTGCAGCATAAATAACAAGTGGAACAATTACACCTCTCACTCCAATGATTGTCCCTGCAACTAATTTCGTAAATGGCAAAATGAAAAATAATAAGATGATAAAAGGAATCGAACGAATGATATTAACAATCACATTAAGCAATCCATAAATCCACTTATTCTCAAACATATAGCCTGGTCGAGTGATAACTAAAACAATACCAATGCTGACTCCAAAGATCAGCGCAAAAAAGAGTGAAATGGTCGTCATTTGAAATGTTTCCACAAGCGCCTTGTAAATCAGCGGTAACCATTTATCTGTAAACCCCATCAAATTACTCATTTTTCACACCCAACTCCTTTACATCAACACCGTTTTCGATTAAAAATTGAAGCGCCTTTTTACGATTTTCCTCTTCGCCATTTAAGTGGACAACAAGAATGCCAATCACTCCATTTTTCAACTCGATAATATTAGCCGCTAAAATATTTGGTTTAATATTAAATTTCACTGCTGTGTCAGCAAGGATAGGGTCTCCTGCTGATGCGCCAACAAATGTTAATCTAGCGACAGATCCAGTCACCTTTAATTGATCAATTAATGATGGTGCTAGTTTTCGTTGAGAAATTGTATTTAAAAATTTATTCGTTGTTTCATGTTTTGGATCCTTAAACAAGTCAATTGTCTGACCTTGTTCAATCACTTGACCATCTTCCATCACATAAACATAATCACAAATCTTTTGAATCACATTCATTTCATGAGTAATAAGCAAAATGGTAATACCGAATTCTTTATTTATTTTTAATAATAATTCTAGAATTGAGTCCGTTGTTTCAGGATCTAATGCACTTGTCGCTTCATCACTCAATAGAATTTCAGGCTCTTGTGCAATCGCACGAGCAATTGCAACACGTTGTTTTTGTCCACCTGATAATTGACTTGGATAAGCCTGATGACGATCTGCTAAACCAACGATATCCAAATATTTAACGGTTCGTTCGTTAACCTCGCCTTGATCTAAACCTAATAATTTCAGTGGAATGGCGATATTGTCATAGACGGTAGCTGTTTTCAGCAAATTAAATCCTTGGAAAATCATGCCGATTTTTTGTCTTGATTCACGCAGTTTTTGTAAAGGTAAAGATGTTATTTCTACATCATTTATATAGACTTTTCCTGAAGAAGGCCTTTCTAATAAATTAACACAACGAATCAGTGTACTTTTACCTGCTCCACTGTGGCCAATAACACCATGTATTTCACCTTTTTTTACGTGAAAATTCACATTTTTTACAGCATCGACGGTACCATTTTTAGTGACAAACGATTTAGATATGTTTTCTAAAACGATCATTCAGTTCTCCCTCTCTAAAACTGGTTAACTCATTTCTTACCAACTTGCCTGATATACACCAGGGTATTCACTATTAATAAAATCTTTTACTTCATCTGAATAGTAAGCCTTTTTTAATTTTTCGATCACTGGATCATTGACATTTTCTTCACGTACAACTAAATGATTAACATATGGAGAACCATCTGTCTCTGTAAAGATTGAATCTTCTGCTGGATTTAGTCCACTTGCCGTTGCAAAGTTTCCATTTATAACAGCTAAGTCAACTTCCCCTAACATCTGTGGGATTTGTGCTGCATCGAGTTCAATAAATTCAACATTTTTATCATTTCTAACAATGTCAAGCGGTGTTGCCGTCGCTCTTTTTTCATCATCTATTTCGATAAGCCCTGCTTCTTCAAATATATTGAGTGCTCTTGCTCCGTTTGTTGGGTCATTTGGAATACCTATCTTTCCACCTTCTGGTATATCGTTAACATCTGTTAAGTGTTCCGAGTATACACCGATCATACTTAAGATCGTTGGAAATGCAGAAACTAAATTTGTTTCGTGATCTTCATTGAATTTGTCCATGAAAGGTTTATGTTGATAGCTATTTGCATCAAGTTCGCCTTCATCTAAGGCTGTATTTGGCATCACATAGTCAGAAAATACTTTGATCTCAATTTCCAATCCATCCTCTGCCGCAACCTCTTTCACAATTTCAAAAACTTGCTCATGTGGTCCACCAGTTACACCTACGACAAGCTTATCTTCGCTAAGAGCATTCGTCGTATCACTATCACCGCAAGCGACCAGAAATATAAGTGTTAGAATAATTGATGTAAAAATTAATGCTTTCTTTCTCATTTAAAATATCCCCTTTATTATTTTTCTATTTTTCATAAAAAAATGCCCTTCATTTTGAAAGACATCGCAAAATGCATATTGCTTATCTTTCAGAATAAGGTTATTCTGTAGGAATTGGCACCTTCCCAACCTATAATTGGGGGTTGCTGGACGTCATCGGGCCTAATCCCTCGATCGCTCTTGATAAGTTCCATTGTTATTAAATTTATGAAAAATGTATATTAGAAGTTATTATATATATTATTTGTGTTTGTGTCAAGCTTTTCTCGGTATGCCTGACTCAATCCATGTTTAAATTAAAGTAATCTGTAAATCCTTAAGATACCATTTAGGAACGATAAATCGTGCCGTTTTCAGTGGGTTGACGACTTGACAGATTTCAGTTTGTCCGACCATACTCATCATCATTGTGACGTCACTCATTGGTAAACCAGTTTTTGCGACAATTCGGTCCACCATAAGCGAAACGGCTTGATTAGTCGCTTCGTCTAGTGTTTCAGCAGAAGCAATTTGACTGAACACGTAATCATTTTCTAACATCGGTTGCTCAATCTTTTCACCTTTAATCACGTCTAAAGTTACCGTTACTTCTCCGGCAATTTCAACACCTGAACCACTGATTTCACCGTCGCCCATTGCTGCATGCAGATCTCCTAAAGCAAATAATGCACCTTCAACTGCGACAGGGAAATAAAGCGTTGCTCCTTCTTCAACCATCTTATTATCCATATTTCCACCGTGGTCACCTGGCGTTCCACAACTAACCGGATCACCTTCAGGAGCAACACCGATCACACCAATCATTTTATTAATCGGTGCTTCAATATCGTTAAAAATAACTTTTTCATCTTTTATTTGCATGATTTTTGCTTGAATTTTGTCGATCGTGTCGCCCATTAAACCGAGCCCTGGGACAACCGCCATCACACCTTGTTCACCGACTTCAATTTTTTCAATTTTAACTTTTAAGATATCGCCAGGTAATGCACCTTCGATAAAGACAGGCCCCGTTGCTGGATTGACTTTATCCCAATCAAGTTGTTCCATCACATTGTCTTCCGTTTGAATATGGTCAGTAAAGCAATCGTACGTTTCAATCGTTAAAGTTGTTCCTGGACTGACCGTTTTCACCGGTGAATGTTCTTTACTAAAATTATAAATCACACCTGTTTCTCTCGTTAATCTAGACATTACTTTCCCTCCACTATGTATCATTGATAATTAATAATTTTACCTAATCCTATTTTAGCAAAGTTCCACAATAGTTGCACACTCTAGCCCCCAATTAAAAACAAGCTAAATTTTTCAAGTAGAAATTTAGCTTGCCATGATTAATTTTTTTGAAACGGATTAAATGTAATCACACTACGAATCACAACTAAAATAGGAACAGCAACGATCATCCCAAATATCCCAGCCAGTTCACTACCAATCAGGAGTACGAGAATAACAAGGACAGGATGTGTCCTTAGATTGTAACCTAATATGAACGGTGACAAGAGATTATTCTCAATAAATTGCACGAGTACAACAGCAATAATTACATACAGTGCCAAATTCGCTGATTGAAGAAACGCGAGTAACACAGCTGGTGACGCACCTAGAAACGGTCCAAAGAAAGAAAGGTAAGGAAATCTTAAATACACCAATCAAGAAATAACGATATCCAGGGTAGATAATCATATTATGGTATGAAAAGGTGTTCTTTAAACATATATTTTCGTTATTATGTTAAAAAATCATATGGCGAGAGATTTTTTTCTTCTGCTTCTGCTTCTTCCGCAAGCTTTTTAGCATAGACTTCATCTTCCAACACTTTCTTTAATCGCACTTGCAATGTTGTGTTTCGCTTATTGGTATCCTCTTCTTGCACACCTGCCAAAAACGCTTGCTCATTACCACATATAATGAGTGATTTTTTTGCCCGAGTAATCGCTGTATATAAAAGATTCTTCCGGAGCATACGTCGAAAGCTTCGATCAACTGGCATCACAATGATCGGAAATTCGCTCCCCTGCGATTTATGGATTGAAATACAATACGCATGCATAATATTCAGTAAATCGTTGCGCGTATAAACGACGTCAATATCATCATATGTAACGACAAGTTGCTCCTCTTTCTCAACATTCTCGTTCGCCTTAAAAATCGCCGTGATTTGTCCAATATCTCCGTTAAAGACACCATCTTCCGGTTGATTGACGAGCTGAATCACCTTGTCACCTGTTCGAAAAATCGCATCTTTCGTTTTCATTTCGCGCACACCAGATCTTTTCGGATTAACAATTTGTTGAATTTCTTGATTAATTCGATGAATACCAATATCTGTCCGATACATTGGCGCAAGAATTTGCATATCTTTAATATCAAAATCTTTCGCTAACGCTTTTTGGACAATTTGCTTCAAGGCATCAATGATTTCATAAGGTTGACAACGAATAAAATTAAAATCATTTGCTTTAGTGAGAGCACCTCGATCAACTTGATCTTGTTTAATTTGGTGGGCGAGTTCAATAATTTTTGATCCCTCTTTTTGACGATAAACTTCTTGCAGTTCAACTGACTGAATTTGATTTGAGGCCAATAAATCAGCAAGCACATGCCCCGGACCAACTGAAGGCAATTGGTCTTGGTCTCCAACTAACAACACATGCATATCTGTTGGAATCGCTTTGAATAGTTGATTGGCTAGAAAAATATCAACCATTGAAAATTCATCAACAACAATCAGACGACCTTCTAATTGATTCATTTCATTTTTTTCAAAACCATCGCCACCATCCCAGCCTAACAGTCGATGGATCGTCATTGCTTGCAGGCCAGTTGACTCAGACAGTCGTTTAGCAGCTCTCCCGGTTGGAGCAGTTAAGATAAACGGGAATTTTGATTTACTTTCATAGTCGGCCATATCTAATGAGACTTCATGGAGACTACTAAAAGCACGAAGAATTCCCTTAATAACCGTTGTTTTTCCTGTCCCTGGACCACCCGTTAAAATCATCACTTTTTCCTCTAATGCTTGTTGAATCGCTTCATATTGTTCTTTGCCATAACTCAGTGTTTCTTCTTCTTCAATTTCACCAACTAACTTTAACAACTCCGCCTCAGGAATCTGGTCGCTTTGTTGCTGTTTTAAAATTCGCTTTAAATTCGTCGAAAAACCCGCTTCAGCATAAAATAAAAAAGGTAAATAAGCCTTATCATCATCGAGTACTAAACGATCTTCTTCTGTCATTTCAACTAATTGCTGTTCAATTAATGCTGGTGTAATTTGATTGCGTTCAGCATCTAATAGCCGTTGCACTTGAATATGAAGCTCATCGATCGGCAAATAAACATGCCCCTCTTGCATCGACTCATGAAGCACATATAAACAGCCCGCACGAATCCGTGAAGGATGATTCAATTCAATTTTATTTTGGCTCGCAATTAAATCCGCACGATGAAAACCAAAGCCTTTAATATCAAAGACATATTGATATGGGTTAGACATCAACAATTCAACAGCCTGTTCCCGATAAGCTTCATAAATCTTTTGAGCCATTTTCAAGCCGATCCCGTATTTTGATAAATGGACAACAACATGATCAAAGCCCTGATGCTCACTCAACTTTTCAACGAGCGTTTTCTTCCGTTCTGTTGTCAAACCTGAGATTTGATCGAGCACATCTGGATTGTTCATAATTGTTGCAATCGCTGATTCGCCTAATTGATCAACAATCCTTGTTGCCGTTTTTTGACCGATGCCATAAAAAAGATCACTCGATAAATAAGCAATTAAGCCTTCTTTCGTGTCTGGCAAATAACGTTTATAATGACTGACATCATACTGAGTACCAAAGCGCTTATGTTCAACGATTTTCCCGTAAAATAAATACACCTCACCTGGCTGTAACTCACTAAAATAACCTTTAACGACAATATCAGGCTCCTGATACGTCTCATTCGTATCATGGATTTTAATTTTTGCAATGGAAAAATGCTCAGCAGCATTTGAGAAAATCGTATAGATTAACTCCCCTTTGATAAAATTTTCTGTTTGATTAAGTGATTGATCTTCCATTACAAATAACTCCTTTATTTGTACCATCATTTAAAACTCTATTGCCATTATAACTGATTTGTGTAGATATTTTAATTAAAGTGTTAATCAATTATGAAAAAGAACTTCCTACTGCTAGGAAGTTCCGCGACGATACATAAATAAATGAACGATATTCAAGATGATCGTAACAGCAACAAGAATCATTGATACAAATACAGTGCTATCTATTGTATCCAAAATAGCTGTGCTATCCTGAATCTTCACCATTTGTGATATACTAGAAATTTGTAAGGTTAGTGAAATAGCGCATGAACTAAGACTGATCACAGATAAAGCAAGATCATTTTTATTGTTTTCTTTTTTAATGCGCATTAAACTGATAACAGGAACTATCCAAGCAATTAGTCCCAGGATTAAACTACCCAAATTAAGTAAACCAATCAATTATAATACCCCCTCGTATTTGATTAACTTTGAAAATAATCTTCGGCTTTTTATTTTAATAATGATTGTTCTTGTTCAGGGATTATATTAGCTAAAATAATATAAATAATAAAATTAAGCGGTAAGATAAGGAAAATTAATCTGACACCGAGAGACGAAATATTATAGTACTCAGCAATCCCACCACAGATGCCATAGATAGATCGATCGGTTGCTGACTTTCTAAATTTCCTTTTCATATCATAGCCCCTTCCGAGTAGTAAATTTATCATAATTATAGCATCAATTACCTAATTTGTAATATGATTTTGGAGAATTATTCGAATGATCACACTTTTTCTGTTCTATTCCATCTGATCTAGTAGCAGATCAATTTGAGCTAATAACTCCTTTGCTGGTGCAAAATCAGCATCCATGTCCAAAATTGTTTCTAGCTGCACAATCGCTTGATCCGTTTGTTCTTGAAAAAGAAACGCAACTGCTAAATTATAGCGCGCATCGGAATGAGTCGAGTCTTTTTCAAGAATCGTCTCAAATACAGCGATTGCTTGACTGATTTGATCCAATTCGGCTAGAGCCAATCCGTATTGAAAGGCGTATTCAAGTTCATCTTGATTTAACGCGTGTGCTTTTTCTAAATAAGGTAATGCTTGATTAGTTTTTGATTGTATCCCCAGTGACGAAGCCAACATAAAGAAAGCGTCTGCTTCTTCTAAACCTAATTCTATCGCTTTTTTAAACTGTTTGGAAGCTTTTTGAAAATCACTTTGTGCAAAATATAATAGACCTAAACCGTAATATGCTAAAACAGACTCCGAATCAATTTCGATCGCTTGCTGATATAACTTTTCAGCCCGTGGAACATCATCAATATGTAGTAATAAATTCGCAAAGTTTATATAGCCTTCAGGTTGGGTCGGCTCCTCCTCGATTGCTTGTTGAAAGCTAAGCGCTGCTCCTTCGTAATCCTCATCTTTCATTTGTTTAATCCCTTTTTTTAAAAGATCCATCAGAATAATCCCCTTCTATTTAAAATAATCATCTTTGACTAAAAATAACTGTTCTCATTATAGCTGATCTTTGCAGAAATTTAAATCGAAGTTCTTTTTATCGGGAAACGATTTCCTTCTTCCCTACTAGATGCTAATCTTAATTATAAGTTAAAAATTTATCTTAAAATTAATTGTGACCTTTTTAATTCTTAGACGTGTTATAGATGAAAGGAAGGGAGAAAATGAAGCATAATTTAGACAGCATTTACAATTTGTACTTTCATGATATCTATCGTTTTCTGCTGTCTTTATGCCATAACCATCATACCGCAGAGGATCTCGTTCAAGAAACTTTTTTCCGCGCCCATCTTCATATTGAAGATTACGAAGCAGGATCAATCAAAGCATGGCTATTCACTGTTGCACACAATGCCTTTATTGATCATTATCGAAAAAGTAAACGAACAGAAGTAAAAGAGCAAAGTTTCTTTGCATCATTATTTATTAAACAGAATTCGACAGAAGAAGCGGTGCTGATTAACGATGAAGTACAGCAGGTTATTGAGAGCTTGAAAGACTTATCAATAAAGCATAAAACAGCTGTCTTACTATATGATTTTCATGGATTATCTTATCATGAAGCAGCTGAAATCATGCAAATAAATCAAGGACACTTTAAAGTTTTATTATTTCGTGGAAGACAAGCAATTAGAGATAGAAGGGAGCAGAAAAATGAGTGATGATTTTAAGCAAAAACTTGAAGCATATCAAAAAGGAGAATTAAGGGGTAACGATTTACAGGCGTTTGAAGAAGAATTAGCAATGTTGGAGGTTTATCAAACTGCGTTGGAACAGGATATAGATGAAACTCCAAAATCAAATCCGAATATCAAAAAGCAACAAAGAATTATGTTTAAAGGAAAATGGAAAGCCCGATTTCAATCGGCATTAACTGTCTTGGGCCTGTTTCTTGTTTTCACATTTTTCTCTAGTATTATTACTAATGTCTACTATACATGGGGCAATCCAGATCGTGTAGATGTTTATCGAGAAATAATTGATCATACATTAACAATTACAGAACCATTTGGCCGATACGGTGGAACAAGTACACATACGAAGGCTTACTTTGGCTTAGAAGCAACTAGAGATCTCAATAAAGTAGTCGGTAGAGACACAATTAAAGTAGGAGAAATGAACGTGAATTTCTTATTTTCTGCGATGGGGTATCCTGAACGAAATAATTTTGGTACACAAACACAAACAAGAGCCTATTTTTCCGATCCTCGTTCATCTGAACCAGTCTGGTCTGATTGGGATAAGTTAGAGAAATTACCTGAAGGAACAGTGGTTTCTGCCTATATCTCTTTTGACGATTTATTGGAGACAAATACGGTAGTCGAAATGTTTTCGGAAAGAGACATGGATTTGTTATGGTTGGCTGTTGATAAGGGTGAGCCAAATGAGGAAGATTACGGGGCAGTCTTTTATCCTATTGGTTTTCCAAGTATGCCTATTTGGCATGAAAATGACATGATCATTGAGTCACAAGAAACAGAAAATGGTTTATTCGGACCTAGAGTTATTTCAGAATCAGCAAGATCCCCTGACTATGAGGATGATGAAGAACAGTTCATCATTCATCAGCAATTTATCAAAACATTGCATTTTTTAAAAGAACATGAAAAGAAAGTAAACAATATCAGCTATAGTCGTTTGAATATTGAAGAAGTATTAAACTATATCGATCAAAACGGTATCCAACATTATGGTGCAGTAATCACCGGACCGACAAAGGAAATTTTAACTTTACAAAATGAACCCTTAATCTCTCAGTTGCAAGTCGATGAAGTTGAGTTCTGGAATTGGGATTAAATTATTGCTTAGAGTGATAATAAGTCCAATTGCTTTTAATAAATCCATTTAAAATTCGTAGTGATTTTTGTATAACAACAAATTAAATTGTGTATGATAAAGCAAATGGGATTAGACTACCCACAGCACCACCTGAGCGACCTGATGCGATCTTAGATGAAATTCCAGCTGGCGCACGATTTTCTGATCCTGAAATTGCTGTGATGCTTTCAATAAATATTGCTGCTGGCTTAATATCATGTAGTACGATTATCGGACAATCGATCCGAGAAGATATTGCCATGATGTTCGGTCAGTTTCATATTCAAAAAGCAACACTCGGTGGAAAAGTACTACGACTCAATAAAGAAAAAGGCTGGTTAGTTCCACCACCATTACATCACTTTAAACCTGATGAAGAGTAAATTTATACGAGCAAGAGGGGAACAGCGTTGAAATTCTGTTCCCCTCTTTTTTATGCAGCTTTTAAGCTCGTTATAAATGTATAGTCTAAAGCAATGACTACTAAATCTTAGTCGTTAGCGATAATGGATGGTTAATCCCTTGATAAAATTGCGGATATATCTGTCTCCACACGGCTTATAATTACGATGGCCTTCTTTTCTAAGGACAGCACTTAACTCACTATTTGATATTTCAACACCCGCGTCAGATAGAATATCCAATATATCATCAGAAGTTAACTTAAGAGCGATTTTGACTTTCTTTAAAAAGAGGTTATTTGCATTCGCTTGATTAAGCTCCAGTTCAGGTTCTGGGCCATCCTTTGCGCCCCGTTTAGAGGTAATTAAACCATTTAAGAAACGTTCGAACCATTCATCAGAGCACTCTAGTTCATATTCATTCGCTAACGTTTTATCTTCATCAATATCAAATTGTTAAGTCGATTTAAATCGATTCGGTTTCGCTACATAGCTCTCGATAATAAAGCCACAATCTGTACAAAGGATGTAAATGATAGCTGACCCCATAGTAAACAGCTTTTTCTTTTTGTATGGATTGAGGGCAGCGTAATCGTTATGAACACCTTTACCTAATTCTTTACTACCGCACTTAGGGCATTCTGTTAATCCCATGTGTTGGTTCATTTAATAACCTCCAATTGAAAACATATTATAGTTTCCTTTAAATTTATATTTGATTTAATTATAACATAAATTGTTATATTTTAGTCTGTTAATCCTTAATATAGTTTGAATATTTGTATAAAAAAGTATCCTATGGAGAATATACATTTACAATTACTTATAAGGATGATCAAAATGGCAAATACGTTAAAACAAGAAGATATTGAAACATTGAGAGAGCTAATCAAGGGTGTTGATGTGGCGATGGTAACAACCATGAATGAAGATGGACTCGTGTCGCGTCCAATGAAAACGCAAGAAGTTGAATTTGATGGTGACCTATGGTTTTTCACAAAGAAACAAACAAGTAAATATGAAGAAATCCAGCACGACGCAAATGTTAATATCGCTTACGTAGGTAAGTCTTACGTTTCTGTCCGTGGGAAAGCAGAAATTGTTGAGGATTTAAATAAGAAAAAGGAATTTTGGAACAAAGCACACGAAAAGATTATGCAAACGACTTTTGAAGACCCGAATGTGATCTTAATTAAAATAAAAGCAGAAGCTGCTCAGTTTTGGGAAACAGGTAACTTTATCAAGAATATCGCTTTTATGTATAAACAAATGACGGGTCAAAAATCTGAAGATGTTGATATTAATGAAACAGTTGAACTGGATAAATAATGAACATGGATTGTCTGATGCTAAGACAGTCCATTTTTTTAGAATGATCACTCGAAAATGTAAATTACTTTAACCGGTTTTTAATAAACTCAATTTCTTTGGTTACATGCTGCTAATAAAGCTAATTAAAAGCCATAAAAAAAGTATAGGTGATGACAATAGAAGTACTGCCAGTACAAGACCATTAATTTTTCTCTTGATTGAGTAAGTGATTGCGATAATTAGTCCATAAATAGGAATTCCTAACCAAACGATATCTTGTAATGGTTCACTGTACGAACCGATAAATCCTAGTACATTTGTAAAGAAAAATACATACCAAAGGAGCTGTAGATATAAGCCTATTTTTAATAAACCTTCAAAACCTTTCATTGAGCCACCCCTTTAGTTATTGAATTAAACTATTTTACCAATTCTACAAAAGTTGTGTTAATACCTAGTGGAAATGTTTCTCTTATATCTCCATCAAACCCAACTTTAACTTTGTCGCCAATTTTAAAAGATGTCTCACTTGCAACTGAAAGATTTACATCTACTTTGCTTCCTGACCGAAGAATTTCACCTTCCTCAATAGAAACAAGGGCTTGATCACCATTTAACTCGTCAATCGTTCCTATGAAAGTTATTTCTTCAAAAGCCTCTTTACTCTTGTTACCATCAATTTCTCTACTCAGTTCTAAGGAAGAGGCTTCGTTATCCTTATCAACTGTACTTTTGTCATTTGTAGAGCTACAAGCAAATAATAAACTAACTAATACAATCATCAACAATAAGTACAATATTTTTTTCAAATAATCACCTCTTAAATTATTTAACCTATTGCATTCAGTTTAACATTTGCTGTTATTAACTTCATTATCTTTTTAAAAATAAATCCTTAAAAATTTTCAAAAAAAGGATAAGTGGCTAATATCCTTTTACAGGCCACTTATCCTACATAATCTAATTGTTTTCCGTCACGATAAATTTCACTAATTGTTCCGCCACCAAGACAGACATCGCCATCATAGAAAACGACTGATTGACCTGGCGTAATCGCTGTTTCTTTTTCTGCAAAATCGACATGTACTCTTTGATCGTCGAGAATCGTTACTTTCACGTTGCTATCTTTTTGGCGGTAACGAAACTTTGCTGTACATTCGAATGTTTGACTTTCTGGTTCATTGATCCAGTTAACATCGTCGCCAATCAGTTGATCTGATTGTAAATAATGATTATTTTGATCATTTTCAACTAAGAGCACATTGCGCTCTAAATCTTTACCAACGACGAACCATGGTCCACCCGCGCCACCGATTCCTAAACCTTGACGTTGCCCAATCGTATGGTACATTAAACCATCATGTGCACCCTTATCAACGCCTGCCATCGTTTCCATTCGACCAGGTTGAGCTGGGAGATATTCACTGAGGAATGTTTTGAAATCACGTTCGCCAATAAAACAGATACCAGTACTATCTTTTTTATTAGCTGTTACTAAGCCATGTTCTTGAGCAATTTTTCGGACTTCACTTTTATCTAAATGACCAAGTGGAAACATAACTTTTTTCAACACATCACTTGAGAGTTGATTTAAAAAGTATGTTTGGTCTTTATTTTGATCGACTCCACGTAATAGCTCGACTTTATCACCGTTTACACGGGTTTGTGCGTAGTGACCCGTTGCCACATAATCTGCCCCTAACGATAAGGCATGATCTAAAAATGCTTTAAATTTAATTTCTTTATTACACATTACGTCAGGATTTGGTGTGCGCCCTGCTTTATATTCTTCGAGAAAATAGCTGAAAACTTTGTCCCAGTATTGTTTTTCAAAATTAACTGCAAAATACGGGATATCAAGTTGGTTAGAGACACGGATCACATCATCATAATCTTCAGTCGCAGTACAAAAACCGTCTTCATCTGTGTCATCCCAATTTTTCATAAAAATCCCGATCACTTCATAGCCTTGTTGTTTGAGTAATAAGGCGGTGACTGATGAATCCACACCACCACTCATTCCCACAACAACTCGGATATCTTTGTTCTCTTTCACTTTAATTCATTCCCTTCACTTTCCTGCCAAACGTTTAACTACTTTTATTACACGGCTAGCCGCTTCAATCATCTGCTCTTCATTATTGGCAGAACCAAAACTAAACCGAATTGAATTTCTTGTTCTTGGATGATCCGCGCCATACATTGCTGTTAATACATGCGATGGTTCAATTGATCCGGCTGTACAAGCACTCCCGCTTGAGACAGCAATCCCTTCAAGATCTAAGCTCATCAGCATCGGCTCGACTTTTGTATTGGCAAAACTTACGTTTAAAATTGTTGGTGCAAGCTCATCGAATACACCATTCACGGTAAAATCAATATCTGATTGTTTAAGTTCCTGATAAAATAGATCACGATAAGATTTATATTGATTGAAATTTTGATAATTGTCTGCTTCGATTTGTTGAATCGCTGTCCGCATACCGACAATACCAGGAAGACTTTCTGTTCCTGGACGTTTCAAACGTTCTTGATTTCCACCATGCTGAAGTGCGTTAAATTTAATCTCCTGTCCAGCATATAAGAAGCCAACCCCTTTTGGTCCATTGAGTTTATGGGCAGAAGCTGACATTAAATCGATCCCTAGTTCTTTCACATCTAATTTGATTAATCCATATGCTTGAACTGCATCAGTATGGAAATATGCTTGGTGATCTTTTAGGAGTTGTGCGATTTCTTTAATTGGTTGAATCGCACCCACTTCATTATTGATCATCATAATCGAGACTAAAATCGTCTCATCACGTAAATGTTTTTCGACATCAGCTGGTGTAACATAACCTGCCTCACTAACAGGCAAATAGGTCAACTCAAATCCAAGTGATTCCAAATGTTCAGCTGCATGCAGATTTGCGTGATGTTCAATTTTTGTCGTAATAATATGCTTTCCCTTTTTTTGATTGGCTAAGGCGACTCCGATTAGAGCGAGGTTATCTGCCTCAGTTCCACCACTTGTAAAATAAAGTTCTTTTTCGTCAGCTCCGATCGTTCCAGCAATATAGCGTCTATTTTCATCAAGAATTGCTCGTGCACGGCGTCCAAATTGATGGATACTAGAAGGATTTCCATAGATTTCTTTCATTGTCTCAGACATCTTTTCAATCACAGCAGGATGCATCGGTGTTGTAGCTGCATGGTCTAGGTAAATTGGTTCCACTCATTGTCCCTTCTTTCTCTTTCTAACTTAAATATAAAACATATAAGGTTCGTTTTCTTGTGTCTCATCATAATTTGATAAGTCCTCTAATGTTGTCGTATCAAGTACATCTTTTACCGCATCACGAATTCTTATCCATAATGATTGTTGTGCAGGGGCTTCATCTTCTATTCCTTCGACAAGTGTAATCGGGCCTTCTAATGTTCGAATAATATCTCCTGCAGTAATTTCATTAGCTGGCTTTGCTAATTTATAGCCACCGTACGCACCTCTAATACTCCTAACTAGGCCTGCATTACGTAAGGATGGTACTAACTGTTCTAAATAGTGCTCAGATAAATCATGGCTTTTGGCAATGCTTTTCAATGAAATTGGTTTTTGATCTTTATTCTTCGCAAGATCTATCATGATCGTCAAACCATAACGTCCTTTTGTTGATATTTTCATAAAAATACGCTCCCTCTTCTCGCATAATCAAACAAATAAATCGATCATTCGACTCTTTCTTATATTATAACATGAATATTCAATATCACTTGCATTTCGAGATTAAACTCCGTACGATTAATACAATTAAGTCAATTAAATTTGTTTTAGCAAATGTTTGTTATTTTAAATGATTTGATCAATGAAAGTCAAGCTAGACAACTTATGGGCAGCGATTCTGATCGTTTAGTTGTGTTTCGAGACAACAAGATGATGGTTAGAGGCTATTCGTTAGAGATCACTTTGAACTTTTAACCGATCTAAAACGATTAAGCGTTATTTATTAGAGATCACTTCGACAATCTTGATTAAATGTAAAAAGGAGTTTTTAATAATGGCAAAACAACCACTTGCTTTTCGGTTAAGACCTAAACATATTGATGATATTATTGGACAAACACACCTTGTCGGTGAGGGAAAGATGATTGAACGAATGGTCAGTGCTGAGCGGTTGGCCTCAATGATCTTATTTGGACCACCTGGAACGGGGAAAACATCGATGGCAATCGCTTTAGCGAATTCAATCGGTTTGAGATATAAAATATTAAATGCAGTAATCGATAAAAAGAAAGATATGGAAATTGCTGTTGAAGAGGCAAAAATGTCTGGCTCACTTGTGATCATTTTAGATGAGGTGCATCGTTTAGACAAAGCAAAGCAAGATTTTCTCTTACCACATTTAGAGAGTAATTTAATCACATTGATTGGTTGTACAACAAGTAATCCTTATCACTCGATCAATCCTGCGATCCGAAGTCGTGTTCATTTATTCGAACTCTATAAATTAACGGCAACAGAAGTTGAACAAGCCCTAGTTCGTGCAATCAATGATCAAGAGGATGGCTTAGGTCATTTAAAAATCGATATTACAAAAGAAGCACTTGAACACTTTTCTAACTCTTCTGGTGGTGATTTACGTGCGGCTCTAAACGGCTTGGAACTTGCTGCTTTTTCAACAAAGCAAACGCAAGACGGCATGATAAAAATTGACCTTGAAGTAGCTGAAGCATGTATGCAGAAAAAAAGCTTTAGCCACGACAAAGGTGGCGATGCCCATTATGATGTCTTATCTGCTTTTCAAAAATCGATTCGTGGAAGTGATGTGAATGCCGCACTCCATTATCTTGCGCGACTCATCGAAGCTGGTGACTTAGAGAGCATCGCTCGAAGAATGACAGTGATTGCTTATGAAGATATTGGGCTTGGAAACCCTTCGGCAGGTATGCGAACTCTAGCTGCGATCGAAGCGGCTGAGCGAGTTGGTTTTCCAGAAGCACGGATTCCGTTATCGGTTGCTTTAGTTGAGTTATGTTTATCACCAAAATCAAATTCAGCCTATAAAGCTCTTGATCAAGCGATCTATGATGTCAGAAATAGTGACATTGGTGAGATTCCACTTCATTTGAAAGATAGTCATTATTATGGTGCGAATAAGTTAGGGCGGGGCGTTGACTATAAATATCCACATAATTATCCTGGTGCTTGGGTAAAACAAGATTACTTACCCGATCCATTAAAAAACAAAAGATACTATCAACCCGTTGAAACTGGGAAATTTGAGCGTGCGATGAAACAAATGTATGATCAAATTAACCAGCGTGAATAATTTTAGCAATCTTTGACCATACTTTCATTATAGATAGCCTATTGATCTTTTAAATCATTAATTCTAAACAATAGCAGTCAGGAGTGAAAAGTATGGCAAAAGTAAGACAAGATGCGTGGTCACACGAAGACGATCTTTTATTGGCAGAAACGGTTCTCAGACATATCCGTCAAGGCAGTACGCAACTTAATGCGCTTGAAGAAGTGGGTGATAAATTAAATCGAACATCAGCTGCTTGTGGATTTAGGTGGAATGCTGAAGTCCGCCAAAATTATGAACAAGCTGTTGAGATTGCTAAAAGGCAACGAAAGCAAAATAAACGCAAACAACTTTTAACACAAAAAAGTAAGTTGACAAAAACACCACTCTATCAGCCAGAAATGTTGCTTGAGGATGAGCAGAATACTAGTCAAGAAATTATGAATCCTGTTGGAGCATCGCTAGATTTAGACCAGGTCATTAATTTTTTAGTTGAGTTTAAACATCAAAGTATTCAATCAACGCATCAATCAGAAAAATACGAGCAACTAGAAATGGATCATCAGGACTTATTAAAGGAAAATGAACAGCTGAAAAAACAGGTAACGTCATTAGAGAAACAAGTCGAGACGATTCAAGAAGATTACCAAGCATTCCTTCAAATTATGGATCGCGCACGCAAAATGGTTGTTTTTGAAGAAGATACTGATAAGGAAGTCCCAACATTCGTTATGGACAAAAACGGAAATCTTGAACAAGTTGCACGCTAAACAAATAAAAAAACGCATTCACCTAATCCAATTAAGTGCATGCGTTTTTTATTTGAAAATATGTATCAATCCCGATCGTGCCGTCTCCTAAAAAAAGTTTTGAACCCGCTCTTGAGCAGGTGGGTGTCTTATTCATTGCTTTTTAAGTCCTACTAAATAGGCATGTAATCCACAACAAAAGAGTCAGACTCCCAAATTTATAATGTTCGGTCAAAACATAATAAATTCAACGTACACATCAGGATTAACTTATGCATTTATCTTAGCATATCTCATATTTAGAAGCAAGGTTTTTGAAAGGGTTTTCACCTATTGTTCCTGCTTATTTCTTGGTTCAACAACCTTTAAATGTAAATCACCTAATTGCGTGTCACTCACTGAACTTGGTGCTTCCGTTAATGGATCTGATGCTGAGGCTGTTTTTGGAAACAGAATCGTATCGCGTAGATTTGTTTTTCCAGCTAAAAGCATCACTAGACGATCAAATCCTAAAGCAATTCCACCATGAGGAGGTGTGCCGTACTCAAGTGCTTGTAATAAAAAGCCGAATTGACTCTCTGCTTCTTCTTTTGAAAAACCTAATACTTTAAACATTTTTTCTTGAAGGTCACGTTGATAAATTCGCAATGATCCTCCACCTAATTCAAAGCCGTTTAAGACAAGATCATATGCAGAAGCTAGAACTTGTTCTGGATTTGTTGTCAGCTTTTCAATATCCTCCTGAATTGGTAACGTAAATGGATGGTGGGCAGCGACATAGCGTTCATTATCCTCATCATACTCAAGTAATGGCCAGTCCGTTACCCAGAGGAAGTTAAATTGATTGTCGTCAATTAACCCTAATTCTTTGGCGAGTTTTTGTCTAAGTGCACCTAAGCTGTCATAGACAACTTGCGTCTGATCAGCGACAAACAACAGTAAGTCTCCATCAGTTGCTTCCAAGTGATTACTAATTTGTCCTTGAGCTTCCTCATTAAAGAACTTCGCAATTGGACCAGTAAAACCATTCTGATCAACTTTAACCCATGCTAAGCCTTTCGCACCGTAAATTTTAACAAAATCAGTTAACTTGTCGATATCTTTTCGAGAGAATGATGTGGCTTGTCCTTTTACATTGATCGCGTTAACCTTACCACCACCGCTAACAGCACCTGAAAAAACTTTGAAATCAGAGTCTTTCACTTGCTCAGACAGATCAACAAGTTCTAAACCAAATCGAGTATCTGGCTTGTCTGAACCGTAACGTGACATTGCCTCAGTGTATGTCATCCGAGGTAATGGTAGCTCAAGTTCGACACCTTTAATTTCTTTCATCACTAGTTGCATCATTCGTTCTGACATATCGATGATTTCATCAATTGTCATAAATGATGTTTCAATATCGATTTGTGTAAACTCTGGTTGACGGTCAGCCCGTAAATCTTCATCACGGAAACAACGCGCAAACTGATAGTAGCGCTCAAAACCAGCAACCATAATCAATTGCTTAAACAATTGTGGTGATTGTGGTAATGCATAAAAGTGTCCTGGATGAACACGACTAGGAACTAAATAATCTCGCGCACCCTCTGGTGTACTTTTTGTTAACATTGGCGTTTCCATCTCTAAAAAGCTTTCTTGATTTAAAAATTGACGAATGACTTGTGCCGTTTGATGACGTAATTTAATCGTCTTTTGCATCGATTCACGACGTAAATCAATATAGCGGTATTTCAGTCGTGTATCTTCTGAAATTTCTTTCTCTTCAAAAACATTTATCGGCGGTGTCTTTGCAACATTTAATATTGAAATTTTGTCCGCAGTTACTTCTATATCCCCAGTTTTTATTTTGCTATTGACCGTAGCTGGATCACGCTCAACAACGGTTCCTTCAACTTGTAAAACATACTCATTACGAACAGTTTCAGCAATCGCAAGTGCTTCTTCTGATAGGGTCGGGTTAAAAACAACTTGAACAATGCCTGTCCGATCTCTTAAATCAATAAAGATTAACCCACCTAAATCGCGACGCTTTTGCACCCAACCCTTTAAGGTAACTCGATTGTCAATATTATCCTTCGTTAATTCTCCCGCCAAATGACGTGCTTCAAACATAATTATTACCCCCTTATAGACGTTCTTTTATATAGTTTATTATTGAATCAAATGGCACTGCTTCCTGTGTCCCACTTGCCATTTCCTTAATTAAGACAACCTCTTTTTCCAACTCTTGATCACCAATAATTAGAACGAATTTTGCATTTTCACGATCCGCTGCTTTAAACTGAGCTTTCATCTTTTTAGCTAAAAAGTCTTTATCGGCTTGTAAGCCAGCCGCACGTAAGTTTTTCATTAACCCACTTGCTTTTAGTTCCGCTTCTTCCCCAAGTGCTACAATATAAGCATCGAGTGACTGTTCCACAGGCAACTCAATTCCTTCAGCATCAAGAGCCAATAGAAAGCGTTCAACACTTAAAGCAAAACCAATACCAGGTGTAGCAGGACCATCTAATTCCTCAATTAGTCCGTTAAAACGTCCCCCACCAGACAATGTCGTAATCGCGCCAAAACCCTCTGCCTCACTCATAATCTCAAAAGCTGTATGGTTATAATAATCTAAACCACGAACAAGATTTGGATCGACGACATAATCAATTTCAAGTTCATCTAAATATTTTTTCACTCGCTCGAAATAGTCACGAGAATCATTTGTTAGAAAATCTAGAATTTTCGGTGCAGTTTCCATTGACGGGTGGTCATGATCTCTTTTACAATCTAAGACCCGCAATGGATTTTTATCAAGCCGAACCTGACAATCAGAGCAAAGCTCATCCTTAACAGGGGTAAAGTGATTAATTAAGGCTTCTCGGTGTGCCGTACGACTCTCGTGATCACCAAGCGTATTAATCACAAGACGTAACGACTTCAAGCCTAGACTTTGATAAAGCGTCATGGCAAAGTCAATTACCTCTGCATCAATTGCCGGATCTGCACTCCCTAACGCCTCAATCCCAAACTGAACAAATTGGCGCATTCTTCCTGCTTGCGGTCGCTCATAACGAAACATTGGTCCATGGTAAAATAATTTTTGCGGTTGCTTAACTTGTCCATGTAATTTGTGCTGAACATAAGCTCTTGCCACAGATGCAGTCCCCTCAGGTCTGAGCGTTAACTGACGACCACCACGATCGGGAAAAGTATACATTTCTTTCTGGACAATATCTGTTGTCTCTCCAACTCCTCGTTGGAAAACCTCCGTATGCTCGAAAATTGGCGTTCGAATCTCCTTATAATTATAGCGGGAACAAAGTTCAATGAATTTTTGTTCAAGATACTGCCACTTCTCTGACTCGCCAGGTAGAATATCCTGTGTCCCTCTCGGTAAATTAATCATCGTGATTTCCTCCATTATTAACAATTAAATTTTTTAATAAAAAAAGACAACAAAAAATACGCCTCCCAAATAAGGGACGAGCGTATACCCGTGTTGCCACCCTAGTTGAATTAAAAATGTTAATCCCACTTGAACAATTAACGCTTGTACACGGCTTTGCTTACTAATGTTCAACAAAGCATCTCCAGATCGTCATTCATTAAAATGCTTGGTAGAGATCCTCACAGCTAGTAGATCCCCTCTCTTTTACCTGCTCATTTTAACTACTTTTTCTTTCATCGATTTTTTAGTTAAATTGTTTGAATTGTTTATAATATTACTGTTTAGCTAATGTAATGTCAAGTTGAACATGCATAATATTATTTATGTAGAATGTTTAGTCGTAATTTGTCCTAAATATAATTCAATATAACTTTAATTCGTAACATTGTTTATGGTACGATAGGATTAATTCTATTTTATAAAAATAACCATACGTCTGAAAGGAGAGATGGTCAACAGTCATTGCGACGGGCCAATACATAAACATGAAAAAAATTATTCGAGTCATTACTTACACAACACTCCTTCTATTCGTCTCATTACTCTTTCAATCAACAAGTTATGCGAATACAGTCCAAATTGAAACAGATGACTTACTCGTCCGAAGTGGACCTGGTACGGAATACGAATTGATTGGCCACGTTAATCAAGGTGAAGATTATGCTTTAGTTGAGCAAACAGATGACTGGCTAGCGATTGATTTTAACGGGGAGACAGGTTGGGTCAGTCGACAGTATGCAACGATTACTGATCAGGCAGACGACAATCATTCGACCGAAACTGAGACACCAATAAACCAGCCTGAAACAGATGAACAAGCTGATTTATCGACTCAAGCTTTTGACATTCCTGTCGATCATTTGCATTTACGAGCACAAGCGACGACACAATCTGAGATCTTAGCCGTCTTAACAGAAGGTGAAACAGTCACAATTGTTGAACAAGATCAAGATTGGATCAAAGTTTTAGCACAAGATGGTGAAGGTTTTATCCCGGCATGGTTACTAAATTATCAGGAACCCGTCATTGAAGGGCAAACAAATTTAAAAAATAAAGTGATTGTAATTGATCCTGGTCATGGTGGTGCTGATGTTGGGGCGATTAGTATTACTGATCGTTATGAAAAGGATTACGCGCTTAATACGGCAAAACATTTGGAGTATCAACTTGAAATGCTCGGTGCGACTGTGTATTTAACGAGAAGTGATGATTACTACTATGCCTTAACTCCACGTGCTGTGTTAGCTAACTATCACGCTGCAGATGTTTTCCTAAGCATTCATTATAATAGTGAACCACAGTACCCATCAGCCAATGGATTAAATACTTACTACCGTAAAGATGCTGATCAAGGCTTAGCTGATGCCGTTCACCTAGGTCTGCTTGAGAAAACAAATGCCAATGACCGTGGTGTCTTATCTGGTGACTATCGTGTCTTACGTGTTTCAAAACAGCCAAGCTTACTTTTAGAACTCGGCTTTTTATCAAATCAAGCTGAGGAAAAATTAATTCAAACACCAGCTTATCAAGATGAAATTAGCCGAGGGATTATCCTTGGGTTAGAAAATTACTTTAAATATCATTAAAAATAGGCCTCCAATTAATCGGAGGCCTATCTTTTACGCATTTAGGAAGTTAATTATAAAATCGACTCAAGTTAAAACGTATTGTCTGGATTTGGTTGAATCAGTTTGTTAGCTTTTAGATATCTAAAATAATCAAAATCAACAGATCCACCCGTTTCAGTCGTTGCATAGTTAAACAAACCTACTCGATAACCCATAAAGTGATCCAATGTGTATTTCATTTGTAACGCTTCACCAATCTCGATCCATTCATCACCAGTTGTCGAATAATAAAATCTTGCCAAATCAATGCTATCAACAAAATTAAATTCAATTTTAAGATCGATTATATTTGTTGCATTTAATTTTTCCTCGATGATTGTCTCAATTACGCCATCCTTTGTTGTCATCGTCAAAGATTTCTCTCCATCTGGATTTACTTGCACGCCAACTGTACCAAAGTTGCTCTGTAAAGCAATCAGCCCAGCATGATCACCAGATTTCATATCGGTTGTATCCATTCGCGTAATCGCCGTACATGTTGGTCCTTCTGTTCTTTGTGTTAATGTATTACGTGCTTGTAAAACATGATCTGTTAACTGACCTGTTGTTAATCGTAAGTATCCCGGTCTCTCTGTAAATGACCATAACGTATGATCTGGATTGTGATTCCATTGCCAACTTTCACCAATCAGATTTTCTTGATAGTTGAATTCATCACTAACGACCAGTGGCTTATCTTTCGTTTCTGGAAGGTTGACGATAAATGACTCAGGCGCTTTTCCATTAATCCCAACCATTGGCCATCCATCGATCCATTGCACAGGTAGTACGTAGGGAATCCTTCCAACAGCCCCATGATCTTGAAATAGCATAGCATACCAATCTCCGGCAGCTGTATCAAAAATCGCTCCTTGAGCAATCCCTTGATTTTGATAACCCATATCATCATCAAAAATAATTTTTCGTTCATAATCACCAAATAGATCTTTTGAACGATAGGCGATTTGTCTTCTACGCTGTTTACCTTCAGTTGGCCACTCGATAAAGATTAGATAGTAGTATCCGTCGATCTTATAGGCATGGCATCCCTCACAACGTAGACCAATTCCTTGTCTTTCCGTTTCTAATAATAACTGATTGACACCGTCTGATTTTACTGCTGTTAAATCTTTAGTTAATTCAGTGATTCGAATGTCACCACAGCCAGAAATAACAAATACACGGTCATTATCAAATAAAAGTGCCGGATCATGATAGAGCCCATCAATAGTCGAACGTTGCCAATCTCCACTTTCTATATCTGTTGTTCGGTAAACATAAAATTTTTGGGTATCATTGCAGGAAAAACATAAGTAGAAAATGCCATTATGGTAACGTAAACTTGTTGCCCATTGTCCTTGACCGTAATTGTTTTTTCCATCTACTAAGTGATATGCATCATTGCTTTCAATTTGATCATATACATAGCCAATGATTTCCCAATTAGCTAAGTTTTCTGATTTCATAATTGGACATCCTGGCATTGTATGCATACTTGTACTAATCATATAAAAAGATGAACCTACCCTAATAACATCAACATCAGGTACATCAGCCCAAAAAATTGGGTTTGTAACAGTCGTCTTCATAATCTTTTATCCCCTTCAGCTTTTTTATCTTGAGTGATTACTGTAACGATAGCGTTTCCATTCATAATTATCAACATGTGATAGTCAAGCTTTAACACCCCTCAAAGTCTACATTACCAAAAATACAACAAAAAATCCAAAACAACTAACCAGCTGCTTTGGATTATGCGAATTGTTTAACATACTTCATTTATATTACTCTTTTAAATAACATTAGCCTTATTCATTTAGATCTAACGTTTCACCTTTTACTAAATAAAGAATACTCTCAGCGATGTTCGTTAAATGGTCACCAAAACGTTCGATATATCTAGCTGTATAGGCGATATGCATAACATGCTGAATTTTTTGCGGGTTGTTAGCTGATAAATCTAACATTCGCTCTAATACTTGATCAAACATGCGATCAATTGAATCATCAAGATCTGACATATGCTTCGCCAATTTATAATCTTCAGTCTTATAACTCTCAATTGCTAAATCTAACATTTCATAAGCAACATCGCACATGTCTTTTAGAGCTGGATCAACTTCAAGATCATGACCATCACCTAAAACAAGTGTTGACCGCGCAATATTCCGAGCATTATCTGCCATTCTCTCAAGATCAGTTGAAACACGGAGAGCTACAATTAATCGACGTAAATCAGATGCAACTGGTTGTTGCTTAGCAATTAAAAGAATAGCAGCCTCATTAATATCAAGATCGAGTTGATCAATTTTCGCATCAGCTTCAATAACATCATTTGCTAAGGCTAAATCTTGTTCGTAAATCGATTGCACTGCTCTTTCAAGTTGAGAACGCGCCCCTTGAGCCATCTCAACAATTTTACCTTGTAATTTTTCAAGTTCGAAATCAAATTGTTTACGTATTGTCATGATATCTTCCTCCTATTATCCAAATCGACCGGTAATATAATCTTCAGTCCGCTGATCTGATGGTGTTGAAAATAATGTATCTGTCTCATCATACTCAATTAATTCGCCATTCAACATGAAAGCTGTTCGATCCGATATTCGAGCTGCTTGTTGCATATTATGTGTGACGATCACTATTGAATACTTCTCTTTTAATTCATTGATTAGCTCTTCAACTTTTAATGTTGACTTAGGATCTAAAGCAGAAGTTGGCTCATCCATTAAAATTACATCTGGCTCAATCGCTAATGCCCTAGCAATACAAAGACGTTGTTGCTGTCCACCGGAAAGACTTAGTGCACTGTCTTTCAGTCGATCTTTAACCTCGTCCCAAATAGCGGCACCACGCAAGCTTCGTTCGACAATTTCATCAATCTTCTTCTTATCTTTCATACCATGAATTTTTGGTCCATAAGCGACATTTGCATAAATCGATTTAGGAAATGGTGTTGGCTTTTGAAAAACCATCCCAACATTTGTTCTTAGTTGTTCAACTTGAAAGTCCTTTTCGAGAATCGAACGCCCACGATACTGAACTTCTCCTGATATCCGCACGGACGGTACCAGCTCAACCATTCGATTTAATGTTTTTAGTAATGTTGATTTTCCACAACCAGAAGGTCCAATAATTGCCGTTACTTTTTTTTCATAAATCGGTAAGTTGACGTTTCTTAATGCTTGGGTTTCGTGATACCATAAATTTAAATCAATCGTTTCGTACACTTTAGGCTTTTCTATATGTCTATCTTTATTTACCGTCATCGCTGAGCTATACCGCATGACTCCACTCCCCTTTTTTAACAATAACAAAAGAAACGATCATTTTTATGATTGAAAAATGTCATTTTATTTGTCATCTCTATCATACATATTATAACGTTGGAGTTTAAAGCACATATTAAGCGTCTGTTAATTTTGTGTAAATTCTTAAGTCGAATAAAAAATGGTTTAACGTTGGTTGCTGTCGATGACGATTGTGACAGGCCCTTGATTCGTTAAGGAGACATCCATCATTGCACCAAATTTACCTGTTTCAACCTTTACACCGAATGATTCAATTTGTTGATTAAAATAGTGATATAGCCGGTCGGCTTGTTCTGGTCTTGCTGCTTCAACGAAACTCGGTCGCCTACCTTTTCGGGTCTCACTGTATAAAGTAAATTGAGAAATTGATAGCACTGAACCTGCAACATCCAACAAAGATCGGTTCATTTTTCCCGCTTCATCTTCAAAAATTCTCAGATGAACAATTTTCTTTGCTAAATAGTCAGCGTCTGCTTCAGTGTCATTGTGTGTGACACCTAATAATATGACTAAACCGTGATCAATCTGACCGACAGTTTGATCAGCGACTGTTACACTTGCTTGATTTACTTTTTGAATCACAACTCGCATTTACCTTAACTCCTTTTACTGAACGACACGTTCAACCGTGTATACATCTTTAATTTGCTTAATTTGTCCAACAGCTTGTTTCAGATGATTAATATCATTAATTAAAATTGACAAATGAATCATCGCAATCTTGTTTCGATCAGTTTTTCCTTGAACGCCAACAATATTCGTCCCGAGTTCATTCACGGTTTGCAAAATATCATTTAATAAACCACGTCGATCATAAGCTGATATTTCCAAATCAACCTGATATTGCTTCGTCTCTGACTCACCAGTTTCCCATCTAACTTCCAAGAGCCGATCTCTAATATCATCGTCATTTAAATTTGGACAGTTTTTTCTATGAACAGATACGCCTCGTCCTTTGGTAATGTAGCCAATAACCTCGTCACCTGGAACCGGATTACAACACTTAGCCAGCCTTACGAGTAGATTATCAACACCTTCTACAATAATACCCGTTTCCTTTCGGCGACTGCTTTTCGCAACTGTTTTTTTCTTAACTTGATCTAGTGAAGAACTTAAATCTTTCTTTTGCTCACGCAATTTATCCGTCAAGCGTGTCGCAATTTGAGATGCTGTGATCCCTTGATAACCAACAGCAGCCATCATATCATCAATACTCATAAAGTTGAATCGCTCAGTCACACGTTGCATGTTCTCCTCAGTAAGGACATCCTTTAACTCATAACCCATATTTCGGATTTCCTTTTCAATCATTTCTTTCCCTTTGACCACATTCTCTTCACGCTGTTGTTTTTTGAAAAATTGTTTGATCTTGTTTCGCGCTTGTGATGTTTGGGTCATGTTTAACCAATCTCGCGATGGTCCATAAGAATGTTTTGAGGTTAGTACTTCAATGATGTCACCATTTTTCAATTGGTAATCTAACGGTTCCATCTTTCCATTGACACGTGTTCCAATCGTATGATTCCCAACCTCAGTATGAATTTTGTAAGCGAAGTCAATCGGAATTGAACCTTTAGGCAACTCAATGACGTCCCCTTTTGGTGTAAAGACATAAACCATATCCGCGAATAACTCAACTTTAAGTGACTCCATAAATTCTTCAGCATCGTTTGTTTCACTTTGCGATTCAAGAATTTCTCTAAACCACGCAAGTTTTTCTTCTGGATTATCCTTACCTGGCTTAGCTGATTTCCCTTCTTTATACGCCCAATGCGCCGCAATCCCATATTCAGCAATTTCGTGCATATCTTTCGTCCGAATTTGCACTTCTAATGGTGCACCTTTTGGTCCAATTACTGTTGTATGAAGCGATTGATAAAGGTTTGGTTTCGGCATCGCAATATAATCTTTAAAGCGACCAGGCATCGGTTTCCAACAGGTATGAATAATCCCGAGCACAGCATAGCAATCTTTAATGCTATCAACGATGATCCGAACAGCTAATAAATCATAAATCTCATTAAACTGTTTATTTTGGAGCATCATCTTACGATAAATACTATAAATATGTTTTGGTCTTCCCGAAAAGTCCGCTTTAATTCCAACGTTCTCAAGTTGATTTTGAACCTCAACCATAACTTCTTCAATATGGCTTTCACGCTCTTCACGCTTTTGTTGCATTAAATTAACGATTCGATAGTATTGTTGAGGATTCAAATATCTGAGCGCGACATCCTCTAATTCCCATTTAATCGCAGAGATTCCCAACCGATGTGCGAGTGGTGCGAAGATTTCGAGTGTTTCATTCGCAATTCTGCGCTGTTTTTCCGGTGGTAAATATTTCAATGTCCGCATATTATGGACTCGGTCAGCTAATTTGATTAAAATAACCCGGATATCTTTCGACATCGCAATAAACATTTTTCGGTGGTTTTCTGCTTGCTGTTCTTCTTGTGATTTATATTGAATTTTCCCTAATTTCGTTACCCCATCTACAAGCATTGCAATTTCTTCGTTAAATTCTTCTTCGATATCTATAATCGTTTTGTCAGTGTCCTCGACAACGTCATGTAAAAAACCACTAGCAATTGTCTCAGCATCTAAACCTAGTTTTGCTAATATGCTTGCTACTTGAACAGGGTGAATAATGTATGGTTCGCCAGAGCGCCGGTATTGATTTTCATGGGCTTTATAGGCATACTCAAAAGCATGGCGAATTAAATTAATATCATCATCTTTGAGATATGATGCAATTTCGATAACGTCCTCCAGTGTCAATATCTTTTCTCTTGACATTTATGATCACCCTAATTCTTGTTTGATATATTTTGCTTATTACTTATTCGGTGTCCCCTATTTTATTCATAGCAAACACATTCGTTCCTTATATTCTATCGCATTTAAGAAAAACATTTCAAGCAACTTTTTTTAAAATGATTAAATTGTATTTCTATAAACCGATCTGATAGCGATTGTGTGAGTACTTTTCCAATTAAACTCAGAATTTGTTAATCCATATAAGGAAAGCGCACCTAGTTGAGGTACGCTATGTTTAAAGATTAATTATATTCCATTAAAGTCAACACATCATAGCCATCTAATTTGTCTCGACCATTTAAATAGCCAAGTTCAATAAAGAATGCACAACCAACAACAATTCCGCCGAGTGCTTCTACAAGCTTAACTGTCGCTTCGATCGTTCCACCTGTCGCTAATAAATCATCAGTAATCAGCACACGCTGTCCCGGAGTGATCGCATCCTTATGAATCGTCAACACATCTTGTCCATATTCCAAACCGTAATCCACTTTAATGACTTCACGTGGTAACTTACCTTCTTTACGAACTGGTGCAAAACCAATCTCTAGAGCATATGCGACTGGACAACCAACAATAAAGCCTCTTGCTTCTGGCCCCACGATTAGATCAACCTGCTTATCCTTTGCATACTGAACAATCTCATCAACAGCTGATTTATAAGCAGGCCCATTATCCATTAATGTTGTAATATCTTTAAATTGCACGCCTTCTTTTGGCCAATCCTCGACCAATGTAATAAATTGTTTATAATCCATCTACTTCTTCCTCCTTGACCCTTGCATCTTGCTCAATTTGTTCCATTAACCACGTTTTTAATTGTTGGTAATTTGAATAATAAAGCAAATCTTGTTTTTCCTTTTGTCTTAAACCCTTTTGATAAAAATTTGATTCTGTTAATTGCCGCTTCTCTACCGAATCATTTAATGAAAAGACTTCATTATCTATTTTAACAAACTTTAGCTCATAAAACACATTTAAGATAAATTCAATTTTTTCATGACTCCAACCTCTATAGTTGGCAACTTGCTTTTGTTCAAGTTGATGATTATACTTTTTCCGTTTCATTAAAAAGCCATAAAACCATTTAAAATCATCACGTGAAGGAAAAGCAGTCCAATCCTTTTGTCCATCTAAATTATAGCACGTATAAATATTGTTTGGTTTAATTTTCGACAATATTTGTGACAGTTCATTTAATTCATTTGGTAAATCAATTAAGACTAGATCAGTGACTTGCTCTAGATTTTCCAAATCAAGTTGATCTAATGGCGTAACTTTTAAATTTGTTTCGAGTAATTGTTTTTGAAAACTAAGACACAAATAATCCTGATCATTTAAGTGTTGTAACTGATTGTGCCAAAATTTCGAACCACGGTAGTCAAATAATTGGCGATCTTTTACTTGCAAATCTTTCACGAGTAATTGCAACGAGCGCGTGCCGTTCCACTCATTAATTTGCAATTCACCAACAACTTCAAGTTCGTCATTTGGTGAGATTCTTGGTAAATAATCACCGAGTCCAAATGCAATTGATGAAAGCTTTTGATTATCTTGCTCCAATGCAAATTTTAAATGATTTTTTTTAGCACCTATTTGTTTTAATTCCTGTGGCTGACCTGTTAAATGAAAGTACGGTTTAGGGTTTGCCATCCCAAATGGTGACAGTTGATTGATTTGATTAACTGTTTCAAGTGATAATTGTTCGATATTAAGCGACAATTCAACCTCAAGTTGCTCTTTAAAGTCTTCAGGTTTCAGTTTTTGGCTCGCTAGCTGATTAAATGATCTTCTCAGTTGATCAACTTGATCAATCTCTGTTGTCAGACCAATTGCTTGAGCATGTCCACCAAATCGAATCATTTGCTCGTGAATCTCCATCCCATTTTCGAACAGATCAAAAGCAGCAATACTTCGCCCAGATCCTTTTGCAATGCCTTCATCAGGCTTTAGCGTTAAACAAATTGCTGGGCGTTGATAAGTTCGAACAAGTTTTGACGCAACAATTCCTAACACACCTTCGTTCCAGCCTTCTTTTGCAACGACGATGACTGAATGATTGATGTCTTTTGTTTGCTCAACGATAGTGATCGCTTCTTCGGCAATTTGACTCACAATTTCTTGGCGTTCTTGATTAATTAAGTTGATTTCAGTCGCTAATGATTGGGCTTCCTCTGGATCACGAGTTAAGAGTAATTGTACAGCTGGATAGGCACTCTCTAATCGCCCAACCGCATTTAAACGTGGGGCAAGCGCAAACCCAACATGCTGTTCATCTACTTCGCCATTAATCGAGGCTACTTCTTTTAAGGCACGCAGACCTGGTCGATCAGTTTTTGATAAATGATCGAGACCATGTTTGACTAAAATTCGATTTTCATCGATTAGTGGGACTAAGTCGGCAATCGTACCAATCGCGACTAAATCAAGAAATTGGGTAGGGAAATAACCTAATAAAAAATGCGCTAGCTTAAATGCAACACCAACACCAGCCAACTCTTTAAATGGGTAATCATCTGATACTTTTGGGTGCACAATCGCATGTGCGACTGGTAATTCTTCTTGAACCTCATGGTGATCCGTAATAATCAGATCAAGACCAAGTTCCTTGGCAGTTTCCGCTGCTTCGAAGGCAGCAATTCCAGTATCGACAGTAATGATTAAACTGAATCCTTGATTTTTAGCTTGTCTAAAAGCCTCGGAATTCGGACCATAACCTTCAGTGAAGCGATTAGGAATATAGTAGTCACACATCGCTCCTAACTCATTTAAGGCTTCAACTAAAATCGTTGTCGCAGTCACACCATCAGCATCGTAATCACCAAACACAAGAATACTTTCTCCCTGTTCAATTGCTTGTTCGATTCTTTGCTTACTTTCAACTAAACCAGCTAATAACTCTGGTTGATGTATACTAGCTAATTGTGGATTTAAAAATTGTTTAATCGCATTTGCTTCTGTTAAGCCGCGATTACGAAGCAACTGATCAATCAGATCAAGCTCCTCAGCTTCACTCTGCTTATATGTAAAATTCCAACTCATTTGACTCTCTAACATAAATTCACCCCTGACTTAACTAGTATACTAAAGTAAGTCAGGGGGTTCAATCATGATAACTAGATAGTTATTTATTATTTTGTTCATCAATTAATTCCACTTCAGTAATCTCTTCAACTTCAGCGTCTGCATGATAGACCTTATTCATCCGCAAGTTTTGATTTTCAGTTTCTAATGCTCGCATTTTCTTACTCAATTTAATAAATTGATAAATACTGAAACCACCCGTCATTAAACTACCAAATAACGCCGAACTCAAAATAACTAAAATCAGTGGTGATTCCGTTGTAACAAATAAATAATTCACTTCCACAGGAGCAACATTAATAACTGCAAAGACTGCGATAATTAGCGCAAACACTAATGCAGAAATTATATAAATTTGGCTTTTCATTCCGATCACCTCAATAGCTTATTTTATGCGATTGATTTTCCCTTAAAACACGACTTAATTATTTCTTCCACAAACTGATCCCGACTAAACTTGTGGCCCTTGGATCCGTTTCTTTTCTTCATAAACAATCGGCTTTTCTTTAATTGTTTTACCACGCCAAGCGGCCCATAATGGTCCAGCAATGAACATCGAAGAAAACATTCCTGCAACTAAACCGACAAGTAAAGCGATTGAAAAGTTTGTAATTGCACTCGCTCCAAAAAACAGGATCAATACGACAGTGAAAATAATCGTTAAACTTGTGTTCACACTTCTAAAGAACGTTTGCAACAGGCTATCATTAACAATCGTTTTTAATTGTTCATATGAGCGGACGCGTTTTTGTGCCTTCATATTTTCTCGAATTCGATCGAATACAACAATCGTCGCATTAATAGAATACCCGATGATCGTTAAAATTGCGGCGATAATCGTTGCGTCAAATTCAATTTGGAAAATACTAAAGACTAAAATCATCACGGTCACGTCAAATAATAGTGCCACAATAGCTGTAACCGCAGAATAAAATTCAAATCGAATCGCAATATAAAGAACAATAAAGATTGCTGCAATACCTAATGATAATAATGCATTACGAACGAGCTCTCGACCGACTACTGGTGATACGGTACTTGCATTGATTTCAGCGTCATGCTGGTCAGCGAAATGACCGCGCACATCCGTAATCACTTCTTGATTGAGTGGCTCACTAAAACGAACAACCGCAATTTCATTTTGATTACCTGAATAGGATAACGAATGATATTCTAGGTTCAACTGCTCGAATTCATTTTGAATCGTTTCTTCTGACAAGCTTTCAGTAGATGTGATATCAATCCTCGTTCCAGAGGTGAAATCAACACTTAAGTTTAAACCAAAAATCAAGAATGACAAAAGACCAACAATAGCTAGTCCAAGACTAACAGAACTATATTTTTTCCAATGATTAACGAAATTAACATGTTTACCAAATATCTTCGGTGTGACTGGTGATGAATCACTAATCGCTCGAATTGACGATTTTTTCAGACCAAACCATGAATAGCGGTCATTTAAGAAGCGACTTTTCACCCACAGACCTAATAAAAAGCGAGAAACGAAAACTGATGTAAATAAACTAAGCACAATACTAACAATAAGTAATGTCGCAAAACCTTTTACTGAACTTGTTCCAAAAACAAATAACACACCGGCAGCGATTAGCGTCGTTAAGTTCGCATCAATAATTGACGTGAGTGAGTTTTTATTCGCTGCTTCAAATGCAGACGTAACACTTTTCCCTAAAATTAGCTCTTCTTTCATTCGTTCATAGGTGATAATATTGGCATCGACAGCCATTCCAACACCTAGAATTAAAGCTGCAATCCCTGGAAGTGTGAGCACACCATTCATCCAACCAAAGACGAGAATCACTAAATAAACATATAAGCTTAATGTAATTACGGAAATAAAGCCTGGTAGTCGATAAACAATTATCATAAAAATAAAGATTAATAAAATGCCAATCGCACCGGCAAAAACAGTTTCATTTAGAGCATCAAGACCAAATTGAGCACTGACAGATGTTGAATACTCTTCAATTAAATTAACTGGTAATGAGCCAGCATTTAATATATCTGCTAATTGTTGAGCAGACTGAACAGTGAAATTCCCATCAATTTGAACATTTGTTTCATTAAGGACTTGACGAATCATTGGCGCTGAAATAAATTTAGGATTACTTTTTTCAGCCTCCACATAAAAGTCATCGCCTTCTTCATAGTCTAACCAAATAACCAAAATATTCGGTAAATCTGGGTCTTCTAAAATCGTCCGGGTAACGTCACCAAATTGTTGTCCACTTTTTAATTGTAAGGAAACAATCGCTTGATTTGATGCTGGGTCATAATCTTGTCTTGCCCCTCCTTCTACTAAATCAGATCCATCTAAATATTCTGTTCCTTCGGTGTCACGAAATGAGAGTCGAGCTGATGTCGCTAACAATTCACGTGCTTCCTCTTCATTGTTAATGCCAGCGAGTTGAACGCGGATTCGGTTTGGCTCTTCAATTGTGAAATTCGGTTCGTTCACACCTAATACGTCGACGCGTTGACGCAGCGATTGAACAGTTGCTTCAAGAACGGTTAAATTAATTTCTTGTTCATCATCAATTGGCTCGACTTCATATAAAATTTCGACGCCACCTTGTAAATCCAAACCTAATTTTAAGTTTCCCGCTGTATCAAACACGGTTAACCCTATTACAACTGCTAATGTTACTAAAATAATCGCAAAACTAATCAAACGATTTTTCTTAATCATGATTCTCTTTTCCTCCTAAATGACCGATAAACTCTAAATCATAGCGCTCTCTTTATGTATCAGTATTTTCACTCAACATCTACAGATCGGTAACTGCAGCGATTGATGCCATTAAATCGTCGGATTGGTATGTTTCCATTGTTATATAAGACATATAAAGGTGGCCACTTAGATGAAACACATCCTCAACGACTTCGTGAAGCTTCATGATTTTTTCTTTACGCCAAACTTTAACTAACAGACAGTTCCATACAGTTTCAGCTGTGACATCACCGTAACCAAACAGACGGAATTCTTCTGCCTTACTTTCAATCACCCTATGTATTATCGGCTTCCAATCTTCAACGTGTTTTTCAATCATGTTATGCCCTCCTTAATTCAGATAAATGCATCAACTTGTCATGCTTGTACAGTCACTGTGCATATACTCCATTGTATATGAATTTTATAACTTTGAGAAGGTAGGATTTTAGAATTATGTCAAAGCAATCGTTTTTAAAAGGAACAGTAATTCCCTGAATTATTCATAACTTGATTTTTTACGGTGATTTTGCACATTAAATTGTTAAAGTGAAGTGCTTTTATGACATTTTGATTTTTACAAGTAGATAAATTCAGTCATTTATTTAATTCTTAATTT
>DUPD01000026.1 GCA_012838505.1 Bacilli bacterium
AAACCTCACCATGTTTGTAAAGCGTGTGGCCATTATGGTGGTAAAGAGGTTGTTGAAGCTTAATTATTTTAACAAACCGATCAAAATGCTAGCTCTATATTGAGCTAGCATTTTTTTGTCTATCAACGTTCCTCACTCGTTGATGCAGTTTCTAAAATCGTTATTCTATCAATGATTTGTACTGCATATAGATAAAGTAAACACCTAAGTGGATCAAGTAAACTGGAATAAGGAGCGAGTGAGGATGGGAGTAAATCGACAAGATGCATGGACGAAAGAAGAGGATATGTTGCTTGCAAAGACAGTGATTGACTATATTAAAAAAGGCTATACTCAGTTAGAAAGTTTTAAAGATGTTGCTGAGCAATTAAATCGAACACCAGCAGCCTGTGGCTTTAGATGGAATGCAACGATTAGAAAAAACTATCGACTAGAAATAGATGAGGCGAAACAAGCTCGCAAAAAGTTTCAACACCAAGACTTAAGTGAACCCCAGAGTATTGAAGAAGCGAGTTCAATAAAGTCTGTTGATCAAGCAATTCAGTGGCTTGAAAAATTGAAAATTGAAACGAAAAATCAAGCGATGAGTCAAAACGGAACTCAAAACCATATTTATATCGAAGAGAATAAGCGACTCCAAGAGGAAATCAACATCTATCAAACATTATTTAAAAAAATTAAATTACTCATCAATGAAATTGACATATAAGTTAGTGAAACTTAATTGATCTTCTACTTAATAAAAAAGATGTTTTGACGAAAACATGAACATAAGCTATGATTTTTATGATAAAAAATTTTGTTGGATAAAGAGAATGTAGGAGATAATATGTCAAAAATAGTTGCCTATCTAATTGCCTTTTTGGTCACATTTCCTTTTATTGTGACAATGTTAACTTACTTTATATTAAACTATTTCATTGAACATCGAAAGAAAGTGATTCATAAGTGCATGGAATATACGGCGGTCGTACATCTAATTTCAACGATTGCAATCTTTAATGTGATTTTTAAAATTAATATATTCGGACCGCTAGTCATATTTCTGTTAATCGTATTATTTAGTTTTATTTTACTTCAATGGAAGCTGATTCGTGATGTTAAGATGAGACGAATTCTTAAACTTTATTTAAGATTTATCTTTCTACTCTTTTTTATCGCCAATCTTATCTTAACGTGCTTTTCAATTTATTATCTTTTTACTAACTAAATAATTAGGGCAAAAAAACAAAATCAGTTAAATGCTGGTTTTTTTAATTCGTAAAACACGAACATATGTACTATTTTACATTTTTACAAAAGAATATCCAAAAAAGAGTGGTGAGAAGTGGGGGGTTGTGGTAAACTATAAAAAAAGGTGGGCGATTATTATGTTTATGGGAGAATACAAACATAATGCAGATAAAAAAGGTCGGATGATCATGCCGGCCAAATTCCGTGATTCGTTAGGTGAAAGCTTCGTTGTTACGCGAGGCTTAGACCAATGTTTATTTGTATACCCACTTGAAGAATGGCGCATCCTTGAAGAGAAGATAAAAAAACTCCCATTAACTAAAAAGGATGCTCGCGCCTTTACGCGATTCTTTTTCTCCGGTGCTACCGAATGTGAAATTGACAAGCAAGGTCGCGTTAATTTACCAGCTCCATTAAGGAAATACGCTCAGATTGAAAAAGCCTGTGCGGTCATAGGTGTATCCAATCGAGTTGAGATTTGGGCAGAAGATATTTGGACTAAGTATATGGATGAATCAGAATCAACCTTTACTGAAATTACTGAAAATATGATGGAATTTGATTTTTAAACAGAGAGAAAGGTGATCATTTGTTTGAACATACGAGTGTTTTACGGACTGAAACGATTGACGGATTAAATATTAAGCCAGATGGTATTTATGTTGATGGAACTTTAGGTGCTGGTGGTCATTCGGAACAAATCGCAAAACAATTAACAACAGGTCGATTAATTGCGTTTGATCAAGATGAACAAGCAATTGAAGCGGCAAAAGAACGTTTATCACCTTATCAAGATAAAATAATCTTTGTCCATTCAAACTTTAGACATTTGAATCAAGTTTTAACTGAAAAAGGAATAGAAACAGTTGATGGCTTTCTATTTGATCTTGGGGTTTCTTCACCACAACTTGATCAGAAAGAACGTGGATTTAGTTATCAACATGACGCTCAACTTGATATGCGTATGAATCAATCACAAGAATTATCAGCTTTTCATGTTGTGAATGAATGGAGCTTTCAAGAACTTGTTCATATTTTCTTTAAATATGGTGAAGAAAAATTTGCTAAGCAAATTGCTCGAAAAATAGAATTAACTAGAAATGAGCGACCTATTGAAACAACATTTGAATTAGTAGAAATTATTAAAGATGCTATTCCTGCAGCCTCGCGGCGAAAAGGTGGCCATCCAGCAAAACGAATTTTTCAAGCGATTCGAATTGCAGTAAATGATGAGTTAGAGGCATTTTATGATGTCTTGCATCAAGCGGCTGAAAAAGTTGCTCTAGGTGGTCGAATTGCGGTGATCACATTTCACTCGCTAGAAGATAGGTTATGTAAACAAGCATTTAAAAAATGGAGTACACTCCCGCCATTACCGAAGAATTTCCCGGTTATTCCGGAAACGAGTCAGCCTCCATTCAAGCTCATTACAAGAAAACCAATTGTAGCAGCTGCAGAAGAACTTGAACAAAATAGACGGGCACGATCAGCAAAATTACGAGTTGTCGAAAAAGTAAAAGTATGGGACGAACAATTTTTCTATCAAGAAGGGCGGCATAAAACATGAACGTAAGTGAAGCTAGACACTATCAAACATCAATTCCACAGCGAACAAGACGTGTGGAGCAGCAACCGCAACTTAAAAAAGTAATCAAAGTCAATTCACGTAAGATTACGTTAGGTGAGAAAATCTTAGCTTGTATTTTTGGAGCATGCATGTCGTTAGCCTTAATTTTTATGGTTTCTTATAATGCAAATATCGACAGCCTAAATCGAGATGTTCAACGATTAGAACGAGAAATAGCAGAACAGCAAACGATTAATGAGAACTTAAGCCATCAAGCAATGGAATATAGTAATCCAGAACGGATTTTAATGATTGCCAAGGAAAATGGTTTAAATATTCAGAACACCCAAGTCAAACAAGCAACTACATTTGTTGAGTAATTGAGGATTTGACAAATGAATGATCGAAAAAAAAGAGATTGGAAATTAACTGTTAGTTTTGGGTTATTTGTGATTCTGTTTTTCGTGTTAATTGGTCGTTTTGCTTTTATCCAGGTGACTGGAGAAGTTCAGGGTGTCGATTTACAGGAATGGGCAAAGCGTCAACGAACAAATTATAGTGAACTTCCAGCTAGTAGGGGTTCAATTGTCGATCGGAACGGGATGCAACTTGCCCAGGATTTAACGATCTATCGATTGTATGCAATTGTTGATGAAGATTATTCACCTAACCCACAAACTCGAATTAACCATGTTAATGATTTGGAGAAAACCGCTAAGGAACTAGCGCCGATTATTGGATTGGAACAAAGTAAAGTCTTTTCTATATTGCAATCAGCTGTTGAAAAAGATCTCTTTCAAGTTGAATTTGGTAGAGAAGGTAGTCAACTGACGAGAGAACAGAAGGAACAAATTGAGGAGCTAGGACTGCCAGGTATTTATTTTATCGAGGAAGCCAAAAGATACTATCCGAATGGTATTTTTGCATCACAAGTCATCGGACTGGCTCAAGCAAATGATGACCATCAAATTACAGGTATTACAGGTATTGAAGCACAACTTGATGAGTATTTAAGTGGTGAAAAAGGTTCGATTTCTTTTCAACGTGATAAATATAATACTAAATTAATGAATTCGAATGAAGTGATTGTTGAAGCAAAAGATGGTTATAATGTGAAGTTGACAATCGATCAAAAAATTCAAACGATTCTTGAAGATGCGATGTCACATGTTGAGAGTATCTATCAACCTGAACGAATGACAGCTACTGTTATTGATCCGAAAACAGGTGAGATCTTAGCGATGAGTAACAGACCTTCTTATAACCCAAATGATTTAAGTGACGTAGAAAATTGGTACAATGATATCGTCTCTACACCAATCGAACCAGGTTCAACAGTTAAAGCTTTTACGATTGCTGCTGCTATTGAAGAAGGTCTTTATAATCCAGATGAAACCTTTAAATCGGGAGCATATAAAATTGATCAAATTGAACGTCCAGTAACTGATTGGAGTCAGCGCTGGGGAAATATTACTTACGCTGAAGGATTTCAACGTTCCTCAAACGTTGCGATGTCGAAGATTGTCTGGGATAAACTAGGACCAGAACGCTACTTGGATTATTTAAGGGCCTTTCACTTTGATCAGCCGACAGGGATTGATTTACCTAGGGAACAGGCAGGGACTTTATTGTATCGTTATCCAATTGAACAATTGACAACTTCATTTGGTCAAGGTTCGACGATGACGCCGATTCAACTCGTTAAGGCTGCAACAGCTTTAGCAAACGATGGGAAAATGATGAAACCTTATGTGATCAAAAGCATTACTGATCCAAATACGGATGAGGTAATTTTACAAAAGGAACCCGAAGTTGTTGGAGAACCGATATCTAAGGAGACTGCCGATCAAGTTTTACAAGCCATGGAATCGGTAATTACCTCAAATGTTGGTACAGGACGTAATATCTATAATTTAGAATCATATACAGTTGCAGGGAAAACGGGGACAGCGCAAATTTCTGGTGGAGCAACAGGTTATCTAGAAGGTCGCGAAAATTATATTTTCTCTTTTCTAGGGATGGCTCCAAGTGATGATCCAAAATTAATTATGTATATTACGGTTCAAAAACCAAAATTAAGTGAGCAAGAATCTGGTTCAGCGCCAGTTTCGTATATATTTAAACATGTGATGGAAAACGGTTTGCATTATTTAAATATTCAACCAGATAAAGAACGGGAATCAACCGTACAAAAATTTGAGATGCCTAATTGGCAGGAAGTATCGAAAGATCAATTATTGACTCAGTTGGAGAGCTACGGTATTCAACCAGTGATAATTGGGGATGGCAATCAAATTGTTGCTACAAATATTGAGTCAGGCAAGGAAGTATTATCGACACAAAAATTAATTTTAATGACAGATCAACCTAAAATGCCTGATCTAACAGGCTGGTCAGTTAGAACTGTTAATGAATTTGCACAGCTGGCAGATCTAGACTTTGAAATGATTGGTTCAGGTTTTGCTAATCAACAAAGTATTCCGCCGAAGGAATCAATCGAATCCGATCGGTACTTATTTGTTGAATTTTCAAAAGACCAGTAAATATAATCAAAAAATAAAACGGTGTACTATTCGAGAGAGCTTGTCATATATTTAGATACAATCAATCATTATTTGAAAAGTGAGGCGTTAAATAATGAAACATGTATCACATATGACAATTCGCAAACGAATCGTCACTGTTTTTTTTATTGCACTGTCAATCCTAAGTGTTATTTTAATCCGGTTAATGTACGTTCAATTTATTAAAGGACCTGATTTAACAGAACAAGCTGAAATGTCATGGACTAGAGATGTCAAGTATGAGGCAGAACGAGGGAAAATTCTTGATCATAAAGGCGAAGTTTTAGTCGATAATATTTCGGCTCCAACTGTGATGGTTGTACCACGACAGGTTGAAAATAAACAAGAGACAGCAAAAATTTTAGCAGATATATTAAAAATTGATGAAACAGTTATGCTAGGTTATTTAGAACAAAACACAAGCATTGTTCGGTTCAGTGAAGGAAGAAAGCTAACAAATCAGCAAGCACAAGCGATTCAAAATCAAAATCTTGCTGGTGTGTATTTAGCAGAGGATTCAAAGCGTCACTATCCTTATGATACTTTGTTAGCTCATGTTTTAGGTTTTAGTGGCATTGATAATCAAGGATTAGTTGGTTTGGAGTTATTTCATAATCAAAAATTGACTGGGACACCAGGGCGCCTTTCTTTTTTTTCAGATGCTAAAGGTGGACGACTACCCAATTTGTCAGACACATATCAAGAGCCTGTTGATGGGAATGATTTAAAATTAACAATTGACCTTGATGTTCAAACTATTATGGAACGAGAACTTGATATAGCTGAAGCGACGTATCAACCAGATGGTGCATGGGCTCTTGCCGTCAATCCTAAGACTGGTGCTATTTTAGGGATGGCTTCACGACCAACATTCCATCCGTCTGAGTATCAAAAATTTGACCCTGAAATCTATAATCGAAACTATCCCATTTGGAGTACGTATGAGCCGGGTTCAACATTTAAAATTATTACGATGGCTGCTGCTCTAGAGGAGAAAGTGGTTGATTTAGAGACCGATCATTATCATGACAAAGGTTATATTGAAGTTGGTGGTGCAAGATTACGTTGCTGGAAGCATGGAGGCCATGGGACACAAACGTATTTAGAAGTCGCTCAGCACTCATGCAACCCTGGTTTTGTTGATTTAGGTCAGCGCTTAGGAGTCGATCGGCTCTTTGACTATATTGATGCATTCGGTTTTGGTGAAAAAACAAATGTTGATCTTGCTGGCGAAGCAAGTGGCATTTTGTTCGCTCGTGAAAACGTTGGTCCAGTAGAACTTGGAACCACGTCATTTGGACAAGGTGTTTCGGTCACACCGATCCAACAAGTGATGGCTGTTTCTGCGGCTGTTAATGGCGGGAAACTCTATCAGCCATATGTAGTTGATAGTTGGCTTGATTCACGGACAGGTGAAGTGATCGAACAGATCGAACCCGTATTAAAACAACAAGTGATTTCAGAACAAACGTCGGTCGAACTCCGTGAAGCTTTAGAAAGTGTTGTTGCACTTGGGACAGGCCGGAATGCGTATGTTGAGGGCTATTGTGTCGGTGGAAAAACAGGAACGGCTCAGAAGGTCGGAAGTGACGGCAGATATTTAATGAATAATCATATTGTTGCGTTTATTGGATTTGCTCCAGCAGATGATCCTGAAATCGTTGTCTATGTTGCGATTGATAATCCGAAAAATACCGTCCAATTTGGTGGTGTTGTTGCCGCACCGGTAGTTGGTAACATCATTGATGATAGCTTACAAACGATGGGTGTTGAAAGACGTAAAGAGGGGCTAGAAAAAGAGTATCGTTGGCCAGAGCAACCATTAGTTGAGGTGCCAGATTTGATCGGTTTGACAAAGCGTGATTTAATGAATTATTTAACTCAGCTTTCAATTGAATCTGTAGGAACCGGGGATAAAATAATTGAACAAGCACCTGAAGCTGGGACTAAAGTTCCGATGGGAGAAACGATTCGCTTGTTGTTTGGTGAGTAATATAATCATGAATAATCGTGCCAGTTTAACATTAATTTGTTATAATGTTTACTGTGTGTTTATTCACGTATTATGTGATCGACACTTTATCAGAGTGTCGACTTTTTTGATGATCAAAACTATAAAAAAGTAGGGATTTATAATGAAAACCTTAAATGAAATGACTAGCTATTTGTTATTAAATGCTCCCAGATTCGAACAAAATCCAAAGATTAAAGGAATTCAGGTTGATTCTAGAAAAGTAACAGACTCTGACTTGTTTATCTGCATTAGTGGCTATACTGTTGACGGGCATGACTTTGTTGATCAAGCGATTGAAAATGGTGCAGTTGCGATTGTTGCATCAAAAAAGTTAGACAGAAATGATGTTCCAGTGCTATATGTTGAAGATACCGAGCAAACGTTAAGTTTTCTAGCTAATTACTTTTATGATTTTCCATCAAATGGCCTTCACTTAATTGGTGTAACAGGTACAAATGGTAAAACTTCAGTTACTTATTTACTCGATGAGATCTTTAATTATCAGAAAGAAACAACGGCATTAATTGGAACAATTCAAATGAAAATTGGTGAGCAAGTATTTCCATTAGCAAATACGACACCAGAAGCATCACTTTTGCAAAAAAGTTTTCGCAAGATGGTCGATGAGAAGATCGATCACTGCATGATGGAAGTTTCTTCACATGCACTTGAGTTGGGGCGCGTCAATGGTTGTGACTTCGATATTGCTGTTTATACAAATCTTAGTCAAGATCATTTAGACTTCCATGAAACAATGGCTGATTATTTAACAGCTAAATTGCGTTTGTTTAGTCACTTAGGCAACAGTTATGATCCTAGCAAGCCAAAGTATGCAGTGATTAATCAGGATGATCATTATGCGAATGACTTCAAGCGGGCGACGAGCCAACGTGTCATCACGTATGGAATTGATCAAGCTGCGGATTTCACGGCAAAGAACATTAAACTGACTGCGAATGGTACAGAATTTACTTTAGTCGCATTCAATCAACAAATTGAGATTAAGACACCGTTGATCGGTAAATTTAATATCTATAATATGCTTGCTGCGATTGCTACAGCTTATTTATCAGATGTTACTTTGGAAACAATTACAGCAGCACTTGGACAGTCAAAAGGTATCCCGGGTCGGTTTGAAACAGTCAAAGGTGATCATGATTTTGGTGTGATTATTGATTTTGCCCATACACCTGATTCATTAGAAAATGTACTAACAACAATTCGTTCATTTGCAAAAAATCATGTTTATTTAGTTGTTGGCTGTGGCGGTGATCGCGACCGTACAAAGCGCCCACTGATGGCAAAAATGGGTGAAAAATATGCCGATTATACGATATTAACATCTGACAATCCAAGAACAGAAGATCCGCGGGCAATTATTGCAGATATGGAGCAAGGGATAACGACGGATCGTTATACAGTAGAAGTTGATCGGGCGAGGGCGATTGCTTATGCGGTTCAGTTGGCAAAAAAAGATGATATTATTTTAATTGCAGGTAAAGGTCATGAAACAACACAAATCATTGGAAAAGAGACATTTCCATTTGATGATTATCAAGTTGCAAATCAAGCAATTTTAAATAAATAAGTATGAAATAGGGGTTGAAATAGATGCCAATTAAAAAGCTAATTGAACAGACGTTTCAGCAAATTGATGGTGATTGGCAATCGGTTAATCAAATTGTTGGAGTTGGAACAGATACACGTACTGATTTAAGCAACAAATTATTTGTCCCATTAAAAGGAGACAACTTTGATGGGCATCATTTTATTGAAAAAGCTATTGAGCAAGGTGCAATCGCTGCGCTTTGGCATCATGACTATCCACGACCGACAACGGTGGGGAAAGAGTTCCCGTTAATTAAAGTTGCTGATCCGCTAATTGGATTGCAAGAACTAGCACATGTGTACTTGCATTTTGTCAATCCAAAAGTAGTCGCAATTACAGGGTCAAATGGGAAGACAACAACGAAAGATCTCGTTTATGCTGTTGCTAGTGTTGGTTACCAGACACATTGTACGGAAGGTAATTTCAATAATCACATTGGCTTACCATTAACAATTTTAACGATGCCTGAAACAACAGAAGTGATCGTCCTTGAAATGGGGATGAATCATTTTGGTGAAATTGAACGCTTAGTTGAAATTGCTCAACCAGATCTAGCGATTATTACGAATATTGGTGAATCTCATATCGAGCACCTCGGCTCAAGAACAGGGATTGCAAAAGCCAAATTAGAAATTACCACTCATTTTAAAACAGATAGTCTGTTAATCTATGATGGTGATGAATCCCTATTAGTGAGTGAGTATCCATTTGAAACAATCTCAGTTGGCTTTGACCAATCAAATGATTATTTTATTAATGATTGTCAGATTTTAAATAGCGAAACACGATTTAAATTAGCAGATCAAGCGTATAATTACACTGTACCATTGATTGGAAAGCATCAAGCAAAAAATGCTGTATATAGTATTGTAGTTGGTCAACAACTTGGATTATCAACTGACCAAATTCAAGCAGGATTAAAGACGATTGAAATGACCCAAATGCGCTTTGAGAAACAAGTGCAGGCAAACGGTGTCACATTAATTAATGATGCTTATAATGCGTCACCAACATCGATGAAAGCAACAATTGAAACGTTAGCTCAACTGGACGGCTACCAAGAGAAAATTGTCGTTTTGGGTGATATGTTTGAATTAGGTAGACAATCTCTTCGTTATCATCAAGAAGTTGGAGAATCGATTTCATCTGAGATTGATTTTGTCTATACAATTGGCGAGGCAGCTGAACAGATTAGTCAAGCAACGTCTGTTCCAGCAAGACACTTTACCACGAAAGAAGCTTTACTCAAACAACTAGAGTTAAAGTTAAATAAAGGAACAGTTATCTTATTTAAAGCATCAAGAGGAATGAAGCTAGAACAAGTTATCGATGCACTTTCAAATGTTTGAAATTTTTACTGAAATAAAATCGATGAATCGGGCGGTTTATAGCTAATTTAGGAGGAACAAACTATGAATGAAAACTTTTTATTAATAACAATCGGGATTGCATTCTTAATCACCGTCCTTGTATCACCAATCTTTATCCCATTTTTAAAGCGATTGAAATTCGGTCAAAGTATTCGTGAAGAAGGTCCAAAATCCCATCAAAAAAAATCGGGCACACCTACAATGGGTGGTTTGATTATTATTTTGAGCATTGTTGTGACAGCATTATTTGTAATATCACATTACATTGGTAATCCATTTACAGTTGAAACGGGATTAATCCTACTCGTTTTACTCGGCTATGGTTTAATTGGCTTTATTGATGATTTTATTATCATCGTTCTAAAAAGAAATTTAGGCTTAACGTCAAAACAAAAATTATTTGGTCAGTTTACGATTGCGATTTTATTTTATCTCATTTTAAGAACGCAAGATATTTCAACTGCATTGGCAATTCCAGGAACGGATTTTGAATTGGAACTTGGGTTCTTATATCCAATTTTAGTCGTCTTTATGATGGTCGGTACATCAAATGCAGTCAACTTGACAGATGGCCTCGATGGCTTAGTATCAGGGAATGCAGTGATTGCATTTGGAGCATTTGGTGTTTTAGCAGCTTCTGTTGTTCCTCAATTTGAAGTAGCTGTTTTTGCATTGGCAACAGTTGGAGCATTACTTGGCTTTTTAATGTTTAATGCACATCCTGCTAAAGTATTTATGGGTGATACTGGCTCGCTTGCTTTAGGTGGTGCACTGGCCGCAATCGCGATTATTTTACAGTTAGAAATCTTACTCGTCATTATCGGCGGGGTATTTGTTGCAGAAACATTGTCAGTTATGATTCAAGTCGTATCATTTAAAACACGTGGTAAACGCATATTCTTAATGAGTCCATTGCATCATCATTTTGAGTTGAAAGGCTGGTCAGAATGGAAAGTTGTTATGACGTTTTGGCTGACAGGTTTTATTCTAGCAGCACTAGGACTTTACTTAGAGGTGTGGTTATAAATGAATCAATTAAATAATTTCCCTTTTAAGCGTGTATTGGTTTTAGGTTTAGCGAAAAGTGGACTTGCGACTTGCCATGTATTATTGCGTAACGGGATCGACGTGATTGCAAATGACTTTAAGGCAGATGCAAATGATCCTGGATTAATTGAATTAACAACAAAAGGTGTCCAGATTATTGTTGGAGCACACCCTTTATCTTTATTAACTGGGGTAGATTTGGTAATTAAAAGTCCAGGGATTCCTTATCATAATGAGCTTGTTAAGCATGCTTTAGATCAAGCGCTCCCAGTATGGACAGAAATTGAGTTGCTCAACTATTTAACCAATCAACCAATCGTTGGGATAACAGGTTCAAACGGGAAAACAACGACAACAATGCTGATCAATGACATGCTTAAGCACAGTCAACAGAAGCCGAAAATCGCTGGAAATATTGGAACAGTAGCTGTTGAGGTTGCCGAACAGCTAAACGTGGATGAAACATTAGTTTTGGAGCTTTCATCATTTCAATTAATGGGTGTTGACCAATTTCAACCGAAAGTAGCTGTTTTACTTAATTTATTTGAAGCACATTTAGATTACCATGGTGACTTTAATCATTATCAAGCAGCAAAGGCAAAAATATTTGCTCAACAAACAGAAGAGGATTCTCTCGTTTATAATGCTGATGATGATCGTGTTGTTGAGTTAATTCAGTCATCTAAAGCACAACGGCTTCCATTTAGTTTGAAGCATAAGCAACCTCATGGAATATGGGTAGATGATCGGTCTGTTTATTTTAAAGAGCAACATATGATTGATCTCGATAAAATTCGTTTAGTTGGTGAGCACAATTTAGAAAATGCTCTGGCTAGTATTGGTGCATCAATGCTAGTTGGTGCCAATAAAGCTGGAATTGAACAGACCTTAACAACATTTACAGGTGTTGAGCATCGGCTACAATTCGTTTTAGAAAAACAAGGACGTCAGTTTTATAATGATTCAAAAGCAACAAATATTCTGGCGAGCTCGAAAGCGTTAAGCTCATTCAAGCAACCGACATTATTAATTGCAGGAGGACTTGATCGTGGGAATGACTTTGATGAGTTAATCCCATTTTTGAGTAATGTTAAGGGGATGTATCTCTATGGTGAAACTGCTAGTAAATTAGCTGAGGCTGGTAAAAAGTCAGGGATCAAGCAAATTAAACAGGCTGAAACCCTCGAAGAAATGGTTTACGCAGCTTTCGAAGCATCAGCACCAGGGGATGTTATTTTATTATCACCAGCTTGTGCAAGTTGGGATCAATTTAAAACTTTTGAAGAACGTGGCGACATGTTTGTGGAGCTTGTGCATACACTCTAATAAGGACAGGCAGGTGAAGTGACCTGCTGGAATTAGGAAGTGAATGCATGAAAAAACACCAATATGCAGATTGGAAATTAATAATCGTTATTTACTTACTTGTCTCGATTGGAATTTTAATGGTCTATAGTGCATCGAGTATTTGGGCGAGTTATCGATTTGATGATCCACTTTATTTTGGCAAAAGACAATTGCTCTTTGCAGCAGTTGGGTTGATTGCGATGTTTATCGTTAGTCGAATCCCATATCACACTTGGCGAAACTATGCGAATCATATCTTAATTATTTGTATCATTCTATTAGCACTCGTCTTAATTCCTGGTGTTGGACTTGTACGAGGTGGGGCGAGAAGTTGGATCGGCGTTGGTGCATTTAGCATTCAACCAGCAGAATTTATTAAATTAGGACTGTTGATCTTTTTAGCTGATCGTGTGGCTGAACGACAAAAGGAAATTGTTTATTTTAAAAAAGGGTTTGGCCCAATGCTGTTGTTAGTCTTTTTTTGCTTTGGATTAATCATGTTACAACCTGATTTAGGGACAGGCTTGATTCTTGTCGGTTCATGTTTTACTTTATTGTTTATTTCAGGTGCGCAAATTAAGCATTTTGTATTTTTGGCTGTACTAGGTTTGGCCGGATTAACTGGTTTAATTGCATCTGCTCCTTATCGAATCAATCGAATCACTGCATTTATTAACCCATGGAATGATCCGTTAGGTAATGGGTTTCAGATCATTCAATCGTTATATGCAATTGGACCAGGAGGATTATTTGGTTTAGGTTACGGCAATAGTTTGCAAAAATATTTTTATTTACCTGAGCCTCATAACGACTTTATCTTCTCAATTGTTGCTGAGGAATTAGGCTTTATTGGAGCAACGATTATTTTAGGTTTGTTTTTTTATTTATTGTGGAAAGGTGTGCAGATCGGTTTGAATGCACCTGATAAATTTGGCTCACTACTTGCAATAGGAATTGTGATCCAAATTAGCTTGCAGGTAATCATTAATATTAGTGTTGTAATTGGCTTAATTCCCGTAACAGGTATCACATTACCATTCTTAAGTTACGGTGGGTCTTCATTGACTTTAACTCTAGCAGCGATGGGGATTGTGATAAATGTAAGCCGTTCTGCACATTATTAACTTATCAGAAACCTAAGTTTTAAATACAACTAATGGCATTAAGAACCGAATAATTATTGAAGTCAACCAAGTCACTTATTGATTTGGTTGATTTTTTATTGTTTAGGAAATTATAAAATTCGTTAGTTGTGGATAACTTTGTGTTAAAATCTAATTATCATATTTAAGGAGAAGAAGATGAGAAAAGGTTCTGGAATTGTTAAGCAAATATTAAAAGAACACT
>DUPD01000027.1 GCA_012838505.1 Bacilli bacterium
ATTTACTTAGAAATTCAAGAACAAAATAAACAGGCATTGAACAATCAACTTAATATATTGGATCTATTAAATAAAAAATAATTTTTTTATAAAAAAGATTAAACATTTTAAATGATAGTCCGATATACTTATTGAAAGCAATAACAGGATGAAAGACGGCCGCTTTTATCCTGATGCTTGCCACAAGGATGTGGCATTATATATAACTCAAGGAGGAAGAGAAAATGAGAATTAATCACAACATTGCGGCGTTAAACACACACCGCCAACTAACAGGTAACACAAATGCTGTTCAAAAATCATTAGAAAAACTATCTTCAGGTCTTCGTATCAACCGTGCAGGAGATGACGCAGCAGGTCTTGCAATCTCTGAGAAAATGCGTGGTCAAATCCGTGGTCTTGAAATGGCACAAAAGAACGCACTTGACGGCATTTCATTAATCCAAACTGCAGAAGGTGCATTAACTGAAACACATGCGATTCTTCAAAGAATGAACGAATTAGCTGTTCAAGCATCTAACGATACAAACATGAACGAAGTTGACCGTGAAGCAATGCAAGCTGAGTTAGATGAACTAGTAAATGAGATTAATGATATCTCTACCAGAACTGAATTTAACACTCAAAAGTTAATTGACGGAAGTTTTTCTGGCAAGAAATTCCACATCGGTGCAAATCAAGGACAAAATATTACAGTGAAAATTGATGCTATGAATGCTGACAAATTAGGACTTTCAGAAACAGGAACTTTATGGAATACAGATAAAGTTACTGAAAAATTCTTAGGTCAAGATGCAACGGTTTATAAGAATGGTGGGAATGTTGTAGCAGTAGAAGTTGGCGATGGTGTTTATAAAGCATCTGATGTAGTTGTAATTCAAGGTGCTACTGAGGCAGAATTAGCAGTTAAGGAAGGTGCTACGCCACTTACTATTACTGAGCATGAGGCAGATGACGCTAACCATGTACCTCCATTAGAGGCTGGGAAAGTCCAAATTGAAGGATTAACTTTTTCAATTTCAACTCAAGGAGATGCAGACCTTGCAATTGAAATAATTCAAGCTGCAACAAACATAGTTTCTACACAACGTGCAAATCTTGGAGCAATCCAAAACCGTCTTGAGCACACAATCAATAACTTAGGTGCTTCACAAGAAAACTTAACAGCAGCAGAATCACGTATCCGTGACGTAGATATGGCAAAAGAAATGATGGAATTCACTAAGAATAACATCCTTACTCAAGCTGCACAATCAATGCTTGCACAAGCTAACCAAACACCTCAAGGTGTCCTACAATTACTACAATAATTGTATAATTAATTCAATTAAGACTCTAGCCAAATTTGGTTGGAGTCTTTTTTTACAAAAAAACAAAGTAATGGTTAAATAAGCTATAATATTACATAGAAAAACAAAATTAGAGGTGACGTATGAAAAATATAGACAAACAAGAATCCCAACAACTAATCAATATTATTAAGACTATGATCGAAGCAACCGAACACTTTCAAAAACTAATCAGAGAAAAACAACTCGATCATGCAGTAAATATGTTTACATCAATCGTTGAAGGACTAACTAAACTAGACCCAGTATTCAAACAATTAAACGATCAGCAACTAACGAACGAAAAAAGAAAACTAGACAACGCTGTTTTACTAATCGCAAAAGAACTTGAACAAGAAAAAGATTTGAAAGTTTTAGAGATTACGCAATTTAATTTGTTGCCGAATTTGAATAGAGTAATAACGATCATTAAAAAAGAAAATTAAACTAATTTTAGCAGACTGTGTATTTTAGAACGTTATCTTTATAATATATAGTGAAGTAGAAATTGTGTTTAGGGAGGCATGGTCACGTATAAAAATTTTAAATAAATAATCTAAAAAGGTGGGGAAGCCGGGATTTTAAAATCGTAATAATTTAGTTTTATGAAGAAAGCTTATGTTTTTATCTACCGACACACTAATTACAAGTGTGTTTTTTTGTTTTACAAAATAAACTTACAATAAGGGAGAAATGATTCAATGGGAGAAAAGAAAAACTTTGAGATTGCAAATAATGAATACAATGAAAAATTCTATCAAATGAAAACAGATGAAACATTAAAAAACATTGAGGATTATAGCATATATTTAGTAAGTTATCTGGAATTACTATCAAAAACAATGGAAGATAAAAATTATTTGACGGAAAATACTCTCCTAAATTATAGAGGAATTGCTTTAACGTTTTCGTCACCTATTGAAAAACTCATTAACAGCAATCATAAACTTGAGAATAAGTTTACACAGGATGAGATTGCTGCTAAACGGGGCGTTCTAATTCAATATTGGACTAATTTGGGATCTTTATTAGAAAGTTCACTTCAAATGTTTTTAGCTGTTTATCATGAAGATTACCTGAATAGTTTCTGGGGTAGCTGGAACAACAACTCTATTAAACAGGTTGAGGAAGCAATAAAATTATTTAATGATGATTTAAAGAAAATTGTAAAAAATAATCAGAACTTAAAAATTGAAGGATTGACAGGGAAAAATAGAAAGAGCCTGATAAAGAGTATAAAGGATTTTATCAAGAAAAAGAAAGAAATACCATCAATTAATAAGATAATGTTATCTGAATTAATCGATTTTTATGTAGCTAATAAAGTCATTTTTAAGCACTTTAATCAAGCCGAATTAGAAGTAATTAGAAATTACCGGAATAATGTACATTTATTTGGAGATAAAATGATTGGTAGCTATGATGAGATCAATAAATTTTCTAAAGAAGTTTTAAGCCTATTGATAAGCATGATAAACCAACTCCCGCCACTACCCGAAGAAATTATTATAAAAGAAAGTTTTTGTATGGAACAAGATCGACTTATGAAGCAAATTCAAGATTGGAAAGATAAATGATTTTGACAAAGTTTACCTATAATTATATTAACTAATTAGTGAATGCGGTTGTCTAAAGTATTTTTTGTGATAGCTAAGAAAAAGAATAGTCATCGTGAGGTAGCCAAACCAATCATTGCTTCTCACGATGACCAATATTTAATCCAGATATTTAATTTCTATCGCTCCATTACAACTAACTCTAACTGCTCATTGTAATCCGTCTTAGTTTCTTCAAGTGCTAATAGAATTTGTTCTGCAATCCTTTTAATAACTGGAACGACTACAGAATTACCTGCTTGTTTGTAGAGATGTGAGACTGCAAGGTCAGGTAGCTTATAATCTTTTGGAAAGCCTTGCACGTTAAAGCATTCTCTTGGTGTTAGTTTTCTGATGCCAGTATCGGACAAGATCAGTGGAACGTTATGGCCACCAGTTCCCATGTTTGCTGTAAGTGTGGGAACGACATTACTTTTGTTTGCTCTAACGTATTTTCTACGCCATTGATAGATTGTTTCTTGGCTTGTAATTGCTTCTTCCAGTAATGGGTAGAAGTCTTGTTTATCTTTAGTATAATAATAACGTTCTTCTTGTTCGATTGAAAAGTCAATGACATCTGATATTTTAGTTTCTAAGGGGATAGGATTAGGGAAATCAAAGTTTTTATATGTTTCTCGGTCTTTAAATCCAACAATATAGATTCGTTCTCTATTTTGAGGGATATTCCCATAGTCTTTTGCGTTCAGCACTTGATATTTAACATGGTAGCCATGAAATTCTAGTGCTTCTCGAATGACTCTGAATGTATTTCCATTATCGTGACCGACTAGGTTTTTAACATTTTCTAAAAAGACAACTTGGGGTTGTTTTTCAATAATGAACCTTAGTGCTTCAAAAAATAGGTAGCCACGTTCATCTTCGAATCCTTTTCGGTAACCTGCTACTGAGAATGCTTGACAAGGAAACCCAGCAAGGATAACATCTACATCAGGAGTTTGACTTGGATTCAATTTATGGATGTCTTCCACGACTAAGTGGTCAGCGAAATTCTCTTGATAAGTAATTGAAGCGTTTTTGTCAAATTCATTAGCCCAAACTGTTTTAAATCGACCTGTTTGCTCAAATCCAATATCAATCCCACCAACGCCTGCAAATAAACTCATCATTCTATACTTCATGAAAATTCTCCTTTCATTTGCGGCGCGCCGCAAATTTAGTTTATCAAATAATTAAATGAATTGCTAGCCTTTCATTTTATAAAAAATTTGACTATTAGGTTATCAATCTAGGTTATCTTTGCTATAATTGGATTAAATATCAACGTTGAAAATGAGGTGCGTCATGGGGAATTATTTTTGGCACGATCAACCGAATTCAAGGCAAGATGATTACATCGAAATGTTGAAAATAATCGGTTCATTATCAAAGTTATTTTCAGATAGCAGTGATCCGTATCTTTACTATCGAGCACATGAAAATTTATTTTGTCAGGTCTTTAATGCAAAAAACTTGGCACGTGGCGATGTGTCTTTTGATGCAATTGCGGATAAAATAGGGATTGGATTAAAAACATTCTTACATGGCAATGGACGCACGTTTCAAAAAGTTGCTGAGTTTAACTCTGACAGTGATTTGATTAGAGCTTTGCAACCAAGATTAGAAGATGTCGTTTATAAAGTTGCTGAACTAAGAAATAGAAGAATAAGATTAACAGAAGATATTACAAATATCAATCAAAATATTTACCATGTTGTTACACGAGAAAAGGGTAAGATGAATATAACCGAAACGGCAATGGATTATATTGATATTTCAAGCATCCAATTAGATAAAAAGCAATCAAAGAACACAATCAAATTTAAAGATAAGTATAATGAATATTCCTTCTCGCTATCAAAAAATACGCTCTTGAAGCGATTTGATACAACAAAATCGGAGATTATCACCCAATTTGAAGTTGAAATCCTTGATGATCCATTTAATTTTTTGAAGTCACATCATGTTTTATCACAAACTGCTATTCAATCAAATCTAGAAGATGATGACTTTATCATATTGCCTCTATACTCACCTAGCACAAAAAATGTTGAGCAAAAGTCAGGTTTAAATCAGTGGAACGCTGGTGGTAGAGCACGAAATATTAATGAAGTTTATATCCCTATTCCAG
>DUPD01000028.1 GCA_012838505.1 Bacilli bacterium
TTAAAGATATTTTTTGTCTCAGTGTCACCATTAATCAGTCCTTATAATATAACCGATCCCTCGTACTGTTTCGATTAAGTTGTAGTCAATTTTTTGCCGTAAGTAGCGAACATAAACATCAACAACATTTGTTTCACCTGCATAGTCGAAGCCCCAAACTTGGCTTAATAACTGATCTCGTGATAAAACTTGATTGGCGTTCTTGGCTAGGTAAACGAGTAAATCAAATTCACGCTTTGTTAATTCAACTAACTGACCTTGCCACGTCGTTTGATATTGAGCCTCATCAATGATAAGTTCTTTCACACTAATCTGGTGATTTTGTTGTTGTGTTTGCTTTTGATTATTTCTTAGTTGGGCACGAATTCGAGCTAATAATTCTTCAATTTCAAACGGTTTCGTCATGTAATCATTTGCCCCTAAGTCGAGGCCGCTTACTTTATCGTAAGTCGCATCTCTAGCCGTTAATAAAATAACTGGTGTAACTTGCTCGTCTTTTCTCATCCGACGCAAAATCTCCATCCCACTCAATCCGGGCAACATCACGTCCAATAAAATCAAGTCATAATCTTCTTGATTAATCAAATCTAATGCTTCACGACCATCATAAACAGTTGTCACTTGATAACCCTCATATTCCAACTCTAACTGTAAAACCCGCGCTAACTTCTTTTCATCCTCAACAATAAGTATATTCAATTACTTCACCTAATTTCTATAATATCATCCTAACTACAGTTTAGCATAAGAGTGTGTCATTCAATTAATTAAGTGCATGAATTAAAAAAACCAACAGCCTTTTATATTTTAGACTGTTGGTTAAATTTTATTGAATTGGTAGCCAGTTAATCACTTGCTTAATATGATGATCCCAGTAACCCCATTCGTGCTCACCTGGATCAAAAATCGTTTCGATATCTAATGATAATGTGTCCGTCAGTTCTTTAAATCGTACATTATGGTCAAAGAGAAAATCTTCAGTCCCACACGCATGATAAAGTTTCGGTTTTAAACCAGCTAATTGATCGACCTGTTTGGCCAAGTGGAAAATATCATGACTTGTTCCTACTAAATTCTCTCCACCAAATGCATTGAATACTGATTGATTCTTCGGATTATCACCTTGGTCAACTTGCTCATGATTCGCTAAATCTAAAACACCAGATAGTGAAGCACCTGCTGCGAATTGATCAGGTTGATTTAAAAGCCATTTGAAGGCACCATAACCACCCATTGAAAGACCAGCAACAAAGTTATCTTCACGGCGATCAGAAAGCGGGAAGAAAAAACGTGCTTTATTAGGTACTTCTTCGGTTAAAAACGTCCAGTACTTTTTACCATAACGCATGTCGGTATAAAAACTATGATCAACATCTGGCATCACAACAGCTAGACCACGTTCATTGGCATAGCGCTCAACAGACGTCTGTCTCGTCCACATTGAGTGATCATCACTAAAACCATGCAATAAATATAGGGTTGGATATGGTTTGATCGTACCATCTTCATTTTTAAGAGGTTTATCAGGTAAAACAACCATCATTGTCGTCTGTTTCGTTAGTGCTTCTGAAAAAAACTCACATGTCATTCTTGCCATTTCGTTTCCCTCCACCGCTTCTTAGTATCGTTTAAAATCGGACATCAACTTTGATCTCAGTTGTGTTTAAATTATCTAAGCCTATATAGCGTTTCGTCGTCATGATCGTCCGTTGATGTAACCGTTTTTGGATCAATGAAATTGCGATCCCATTTCGGTAGGCATGGTAAGCGTATGTCTTCCGTAATGTATGCATATTAACTGATCCGGTAATTCCATGTCGCTTGGCAATCTTCTTAATGATTCGACTCGCTTGTTGTCTTGAAATTGGCTCTTTTGCTTCTTTTGACTGAAACAGATAATCGTCATGTGCTAATTTTTCATCTGAAACGTACCGCTCAATTAATTCTTTCAGTTGGGGATTCAGATAGATCGGTGCATTTGGGTACATTGATAAATTTAAAAATGATCGTGATTCATCACTATCAAAAACATCTTGCTTCTTTAGTTGTAACAGGTCCTTCATTCGTAACCCAGTGTGTAAAGCTAATAAGACGAAGCAATAGTTTCGTGTTGGCGTTTCTTTACTTGCCTCAATCATTGCTCGAATTTTTTTCACATCTTTAATTGGTTCCGTCACTGACATATCCACACCTCCATGTTACATAATGTGATTGTAACATACAATTATGTAACATTAAACAAAAAGGTTATTGTTTAATCATCACCTTCATCTGGTGTAGGTCCATCGTCTGGAGTTTCTTCTTCCGCTTCCTTGCGCGCGTCTTCTTCCGCTTTTTCCCTTGCTTCTTCTTCTTCTGCTTTCTTGCGTGCTTCTTCCTCGGCTTTCTTGCGTGCTTCTTCTTCCGCTTTCTTGCGTGCTTCTTCCTCGGCTTTCTTGCGTGCTTCTTCTTCTGCTTTCTTGTCCGCTTCTTCTGCTGCTTTCGCCTTCTCACGTTCCTCTTCTTTATTATTAAATCTCTGACCTATACCTGATTCATTCTCCGACTTTATGGATGAACTTGGTATCGAATCTGGATTTATTCCGATCACTATATCTACTAATTCTTCCTGTTCTTCCGCATCCTTATCTAGTTCCGACTCCTCAGCTATTTCCTCTTCACCTTCTAATTCATCAAGATCTTCTTCATCCTCAGACATTATTAAGTCGAATCCATATAAATGTTTAAACCGATAGCCGCGTCTCGATCTAATGTGTTGATTAGACAACAATAGCGCTTCACCATCTTGACTTCGTGAAGGCTGTGCGCCTGATTGATTGCTGATCATTGTCGGAACAATAATCCCGATTACTGAAATAAGTATCAGAGTTAACCCGATCATTAGGTTCTTTTTATTCATGTCATCACCTATTAAATTGATTTGATAGGTTAACCATAGCATATTACAGTCTTTTTTTGGACAAAAACATGCTATTTCCTACAAAATATTTTGATTTTTTTAAAACAATAAGTTAGTCAGCAACCAGATCACTAAAAAACTAAATAAAATCGTGACGTTTGTAACCATGACTACGAAACGACTATCGTAATTAAATTCCTCCGAATAAGGAATAACGGTTAATGGCAGTGGTAAGCTCAAACCAATTAATAAGGTCATCCGAATCATATCTGACACTGGCAAAAAGAAAAAAATTAATAGCCCAATAATCAATGAAGTGCCGTATCTCGTAATCATCACTTTAATTAATCGTTTTAAATAACGACGATCAAAATTAAAGTTTAAATATAAACCCAATAACAACAAAGATAACGGCATATTAGCATTAGAAATAACCGACGCAGATTCAACAACTAACGTTGGAATTTGAATCTGTAAAAATTTAATAATAAAAATAAATAAATAGACCATCAACGGAACTGAGTTAGTCAGCTTTTTTATTGCTGTGCCAAATTGAATCGGCTCATCTCGATCAATATAATAGCTTCCTAATAAATAAGTTAATCCAAAAACAATAAACGCATTACCTGCGTCTAGCATCCCAAAATATTTAATCCCTTCAGTCCCCCAAATTCCTTCCACTAAAGGGTACGCAAACAAACCGATATTCATACCTGGAACGATCATGATTAAAACACCTTTTGCTTTGTTCGGTTCTTTATTGAAGACGAAAATACCAACTGCTGCTAGGACAAGACCAAAAACGAAGCCTGCCAAGACAAGAATCATAAGTGATGGTTCAAAGACAAGATCGTGAAACGAAACAATAATTAAAGCAGGTAAAGTTAAATTAAAGATTAATCTTGAGATTGCTGACCCATCGGTTTCTTTCAACAAACCAATTTTCTTCAAAATGAAACCTAATAAAATAATGATGACTGACATGAAAAATTGCTGGTTAAATGCCGACAAAGATGTCCACCTCTTACTTTCTCTCTAGCTTGTAAATAACTAATTCACGAAAAATATGTTATAGTTTATCTTAGCACAAACCAACAAAAGGAGATACAAATGGCTACGGAAAAAATTTTATTTTTAGACATTGATGGGACAATTTTATTACCAGACCATACGATTCAAGCGTCAACGCTCGAGGCAATCAAACAAGTGACTGAACGTGGAATCAAGGTGTTTTTAGCAACAGGCAGACCACTACATGAAATCAATCAATTAAAAAATAAATTAAATATTCAGTCATGTATTGGATACAATGGTGCTTATGCAACTTATCAAGGCAAAGAAATTTATAATCGTCCAATGGATCCAAACCTTGTTGATCATTTTGTTCAAACTGCTGCAAAATCGAGTGAAGAATTGGTACTTTATCGAAACGATGCAAATTTATTCACCAATCTTGGGAAACCGTACACGATAAATTTCATCAATTATTTCGATTTAACCCTTAATGAACATTATCAAGAGGCTGATCGTAACAACATTTTAGGTGGAACGATTATGAATCTGAATAAAAAGAACTTGCAGCATTACCAAAAAAGTTCTTATTTTTTATCAGAAGTTAATGTTGATGGCCTAAGAGATTCTTATGACATCATTCAGAAAACAACGAATAAAGGTGAAGCAATCAACTATATTTTAAACAAGTTCAATCTTAAACCAGAGCAAGCAATCGCTTTTGGTGATGGCTTAAATGATCGTGAAATGCTCTCTACCGTTGGAAAAGGTTTTGCGATGGGAAATGCAAATCCTGATTTATTTCAATTTGCTAATTATAAAACAACCTCAGTTGAAGACAACGGGATCTATAATGGCTTAAAACAACTAGGATTAGTTAATTAGTACGGTACCTACTTTTGAAGATGGAGTGACAATAAAATGATAAAATTAATTGCGACTGATTTAGATGGGACACTATTAACGTCCAATGGAGAAATTAGCGAAAGAAACAGACAGGCGATTTTAGCAGCACAAAAACAAGGAATTGAAGTAATTGTTGCAACGGGGCGCTCATTTGAATCTGCCATTCGTCCTTTTGAAAAGGCAAAGCTTGTTTGTCCAATGATCTGTGTTAACGGCGCTGAAGCTTATCAAGCAGACCAAAAACAAATATTAGCAATTACGATGAGCAAAAAAATCATTGAAGAGATTATAGCTGTCACTTCTGAACAAGGTGCTTATCTAGAGCTTTACACGAATAAAGGGATTTACGCTCAGAAACAGTCTGAATTTTTTGAGCTGTTAAAGACATTAATTAAAACGAACCATCCAAACCTCTCAGAAGCCGAGATCAAAAAGCGTGTTAATCAAAGGTTTCAAGATGAGTCATTTATTTTCGTCGATGATTTTGAATCATTAATTAGTGACCCATCAATTGAAATTGTTAAAGCCTTAGCTTTTTCCTTTGATCAACAAAGATTAGAAAACATTAAAACAACTTTTGCTGAAGAACCTGAGCTAATCGTGACATCTTCTGGTCGAGATAACATTGAATTCAATCATCCAGATGCACAAAAAGGATTGGCCTTGAAAGCACATGCTGAAGCAAAGAAGATTGATCAAACACAAGTTATGGCAATTGGCGATAATGACAATGACCTTTCTATGTTAAGTTATGCAGGAAAAAGCGTTGCAATGGCAAATGCAAAAGAATCAATCAAAGCAATTGCTGATCAGATCACAAGTTCTAACGATGAAGACGGTGTAGCATTAGTAATTGAAGAGATTTTACAATAATTTCATTAGTACGTCATCAGTTTCATTATTAATCTAGACAAATGCCCTAGCACTCACATTAGACTCGCATATATTACTGTATATTGAGTCTAAGGTGGTGAAATTTCATGTATGATTACGGATGTTGTTATCTACAGCCTGCCCCTGCTCCAGCTCCACAAGGGTTTGGCGGTGGCTTCGCCTTGATTGTTGTTTTGTTTATCTTACTAATAATTGTTGGCGCTTCTTTTTATTAAATCAGTGATTGGTCAGTCTAACTTGGACTGACCATTTTTTTCATCCATTGGACTAAGTCATAATTGTCGAATAAAAACTTAAATTTCGTTATACTAAAACTATCAACCGATGAGAGGAGCTACCCCTATGTATACTGTATTAACCGTCGATGACTCTTCTTTCATGCGAACATGGATTAAGCGATTGTTAGCAAGTAATGATTTAATTACAACACTTGAAGCTTCAAGTGGTCTTGAAGCGATATTAACATATCGAAAAATGAAACCTGATCTCGTGATTTTGGATTACAATATGCCTGAACTAACAGGCTTGGAAGTGCTCAAGCGGATTAAGAAAATTGACCCTCAAGCTCGAGTAGTTATGTGCTCTTCACTTGGGACAAGCTTCAATGTCGAAGAATGTTTAGCAGCTGGTGCAATTGATTTTGTTATCAAACCTGAGTTCTCAGGTTTGGTAGAAATCGTTACTAAAACATTAAATATCAAATCTGAATCAAATTCGTAAATGAAACAATCGTTAATAACAGTTATTCTTTTCAATAAGTCTTTGTGAATAAGCGATCAGACGGTCAATTTATTTACCTCAATCCCTTTTGATCATTTTTTCACAAATCCTTCACTAATACTTAACTCAACAATGCTTCCACCCATTCTCTCTCCAATCCAATTTAAACAGTTTATCTTAATCTTAATCTTAATATCTAAATAAATTTCACTAAAACGCTTTCTTTTTTGTTCAAGCTAGGCTAAAATAAAGATAGAAACTTTGTGAAGGGAGTTGATTACTATATGAAAGAAAGGATTGCCGTTCTCTTTGACTTGGATGGAGTCATTGTCGATACAGCTAAACATCATTACCTTGCTTGGAAGCAACTAGCTGAAGAACTAGGTTTTAATTTTACAGTTGAAGATAATGAACGTCTCAAAGGTGTCAGTCGAATGGACTCATTGAATATTCTACTAGACATTGGCCAAGTCAAGGTAAGTGAGGCAGAGAAAGTAGAATTAGCAACTAGAAAAAATCGCCGATATGTTGAATCCATTTCACATATGGATGAAAGCGAAATATTACCTGGAGTATCAGTTTTTTTAGCTGAACTTAAAAAAAATGACATTCCATTCGCACTTGGATCAGCAAGTAAAAATGCACCTTTAATTCTTGAAAAAATCGGATTATATCACGCGTTTGATGCAATCATTGATGGAAATTCAATTGAAAATGCAAAACCAGATCCAGAGGTATTTTTACTCGGTGCCGATGCACTTAACGTTGCTAAAGAAAATTGTGTTGTTTTTGAGGACGCTCAGTCAGGGATTGAAGCGGGTAAACGAGCAGGAATGAAAGTGGTTGCAGTTGGTGACCAAACGATTTTAACCGGTGCTGATGATTATATTGAATCAATGGAAGACATGTCTTTATCTCGTTTAAAAGACTTATTTTTTTAAATTCCAATGCAAACGGTTGCCCATATTTTGAAAATTCACAGGAGGTTTGAAATGAAAAAGTATTTAAAAGAACATGAATGGTCGATCATCGAGGAAGGTTTTGACCCAAATAATCATGAAGTTTCTGAAAGTGTCTTCAGCATAGGCAACGGCCACATGGGGCAACGAGCCAATTTTGAAGAAACGTATACAGGAGCTTCACTTCAAGGAAGTTACATGGCAGGAGTTTACTATCCTGATAAAACTAGAGTGGGTTGGTGGAAAAACGGTTACCCAGAATACTTTGCAAAGGTACTCAATTCAACAAATTGGATTGGCTTAAAGATTGTGATTGATGGTGAAGAACTTGACCTCTACCAAACCAAAGTATCCGAGTTTGTTCGGGAATTGAATATGAAAGAAGGCTATTTACAACGTACTTTCAAAGCTGAACTTCAGGATGGAAAGCAATTAAAAGTTCAAGCAACACGTTTTGTTAGTATTGTTGATAAAGAAGTTGGCGCGCTTAAGTATGAAATTACACCATTAAATTTTGATGGAACTTTAACTGCAACATCCTATTTAGATGGTGACATTAAGAACGAAGATGCGAACTATGATGAGAAATTCTGGGATCCTGTCAACACTTGGATCAAAGATAACCGGATGTCAGTCACATTAAAAACAAAAAAACTTGACTTCCATTTCTGTTCAACCGTTGAAACACAAATTTTCTCAAATGGAACAAAACTTGAACTAACTGGAACAGCAAAGGAAGCAATTAAGTATGCTAGCTTAGTTTATGATCTGCCACTTACAGAAGGTGAATCAATCACGATTTACAAGTACGCCGCAAATGTAACGAACAGAGATCATGCTACAGATCAGTTAGAATCCGTAAGTTCGTCAATTTTAGATCGGGCAGTAGCTAAAGGTTTTGATCAATTAAAACAAGAGCAAGCTAAAGGATGGGCAAATAAATGGCTTGATAGTGATATTGTGATTGAAGGTGATGTCGCTGCCCAGCAAGGGATTCGTTTCAATATTTTTCAACTGAATCAGACTTATACTGGTGAAGATGAGCGACTCAATATTGGTCCAAAAGGATTTACTGGTGAAAAATATGGTGGAAGTACTTACTGGGATACAGAAGCATACTGTTTACCATTCTACCTTGCAACAGCAGATCAGAAGATTGCTCGAAACTTACTTGTTTATCGTCATAACCATTTAGAAAAAGCAAAGGAGAACGCCCGTAAATTAGGTTTTGAAAAAGGTGCCCTCTATCCGATGGTAACGATGAACGGTGAGGAATGTCATAATGAATGGGAAATTACCTTTGAGGAAATCCATCGTAATGGTGCGATTGCTTATGCGATCTATAACTATGTCAATTATACTGGCGACAAATCGTACCTTGGTGAATATGGAATTGAAGTGTTGACTGAAATTTCTCGCTTCTGGGAAGAGCGCGTTAACTACGTTCCTGCTAAAGATGTCTATATGATTCTAGGTGTTACAGGACCAAATGAGTACGACAATAACATAGATAATAACTGGTATACTAACCGCATCGCTAGTTGGACATTAGAATATACAATTGAAGTTCTTGATTACTTGAAAAAATCAGACTCTGTTTTATATCAAAAATGGATTGATAAGCTTGAGCTTAAAGATGAAGAGGTTAACCAGTGGAAAGACATCATTAAGAAAATGTATTACCCTATCGATGAAGAACGAAATGTGTTTCTACAACAAGACAATTTCTTAAATAAAGAGTTAATGCCTGTTTCTGAATTAGACAAAAAACATCTACCTTTAAATCAGAATTGGTCTTGGGATCGGATTTTACGTTCTTGTTTCATTAAGCAAGCAGACGTTTTACAAGGGCTATATTTCTTAAATCATGAATTTGACCTTGACACAATTAAGCGAAACTTTGATTTCTATGAACCAATGACTGTTCATGAATCATCGTTATCACCGTGCGTTCACTCAATTTTAGCTTGTCAATTAGGTTACAAAGACAAAGCATATGAAATGTATTTACGTACGGCCCGACTTGATTTAGATAATTATAATAACGATACTGAGGACGGTTGCCACACGACAAGTATGGCTGGTACGTGGATGTCAGTCGTGCAAGGTTTTGGTGGCATGAAAATCAAGGATAATCGACTGCACTTGAATCCATTTATCCCTGGTGAATGGAAATCATTTTCATTCAAGGTTGTTTTCCGCGGTGCTCGTTTGTTAGTTCAAGTTGATCAAGAAAAAGTAACAATTATAAACGAAACAACTACTTCAGTCGACCTAAGTGTCTACAACAACCAAACACAACTCGACGGAAAAGCAACAGTAGAAATCGCATTGTAAACATAATCAAACCCAGGATCATCTCCTGGGTTTGATTTATATTATTTATCTAAATACGCTTTAAGCATCCACATATGTTTTTCTAAATCTGTTTTATAACCGATATATAAATCTTCTGACACTGGATCGCCAGCATCCCCTGCTAATTCGATCCCTTCTGTTGCATGGTCGACAATTTTTTCAAAATCATCTAAAACACTTTGAACCATCTCCGACTGACTCATTTCCTCAGTGTACGGCTTTTCTTTAATAATCGAATGATCAAGAAATTCTTGTAATGTTGAGTACGGCTTCCCTTCAATCGTTAATAAGCGCTCTGCAAACTCATCGAAGTATTCATTAATTTGATCATAATATTCTTCAAAAGTTTCGTGTAGTGTAAAGAAGTGTTTTCCTTTTACATACCAGTGATATTGATGTAATTTTGTAAATAACACACCTTGAGTTGCAACTGCAACGTTTAAATGAGCTTTTAATGCTTTGTTATCTGCCATTTTTTAATAACCTCCATAGATTTAGTCTTTCATCTCAATAGTTCGTCTTCCCTTTTCCAAGTAAAATAAACATCTTAAATTTGCAAAGGCTTAATCACCTCATTTAAATTAGTTTTAATATTACTTTATACTAATTATAATATTATAATTAGTATTGGTCAAGTTCAAAAGTCTAGTTAAATTCTTTTGCTTCGAAGCAAGGCCCAGTATATTAGCTAAGCTAAAAGGAACCACTTTTATTGGGAAACTCGCATGAAGTGAAACTTCTACCACCCTGGGTTCTTCACTCCAACTTATAAGTCTTAGCTTCCTTCTAATTGATGAAGTGGCAGTCTTGTTGACAGTTGGACTACGATAAATGAACCCTTTGACACTTTCACTTGCATTGCTTTTTGTACTGATTCCATTATTATTAGCCATTTTTCTTAAATTAAACTGAAAAAAATGACGTATACTAAGCAAGAATCATAATGGTTTGATTTTTTTATTCGCTATGCTATTGTCTGAGTGAGTAGCTATATCTAAGGAGGGTCTCGAGTGAAACCATTTCAAGAATTAACATCGATGGACGAAATTGATTCATTTATAACATCAAATCAACTGGCTTTTCTCTTTCTATCAAGACCAAATTGTAGTGTCTGTGTAAGTTTGTTACCACAGATTAAAACAGTGATGGAAAACTATCCATCGGTTAAAACAGCATATATTAACACTGAAGTCATTCCAGAAGTTGCAGGACGTTTTAGTATTTTCACTGTTCCTGTGTTAATTTTGTTTTTTTGAGCGGAAAGAATACTTGCGTGAAGCACGAATTGTCCCAATCGCACCATTTAATGAAAAAATTAACCGCATCGTTCAAGGTGTCGAATCAGAAATCAATGATTGATTGAATCGAAAAGGCTAACGAAATTAACTCAATAGCCTTTTTTACTTGGGCAATATAATAGAATAAGTCAATTAATCAAGACCATATATCAATTTAATTCTCGCTAAAATCAAGTAGTATAAATATGTAGGTTGCCGTTCGTTAGCAAATCAAAATGACTTATGTTTTAATCGACGTGGATTGCCGATATTGTAATGGTGTTTGATTTGTTATTTTTTTAAATTGGCGATGAAAGTGTTCAATATTTTGATAGCCCGCCATTATTGCTACTTCATTAACCGATAAGTTTGAATTTAACAATTGATCTTGAGCGTAGTTAATTCGACGACTGATCACATCATTCATACAGGAGATATTAAATTTTTCTCGATAAATCGCTTGAAGATAACTCTGACTAATGTGCAGTTTTTCTGCCATTAACTTGACTGACCACTCTTTTTCGGGTGAATTATATATTTCCTTCCGGAGCTGAACAAGTTGGTGCTGGATCTTAATATTTTCTTCATCCTGGTCAAGTAATTTTTTAAACAAAACCGATAGCAGATGGTGTGTAATTTGATCTGATTCTTCATTTAATTCCGCATGTTCCCATGCCAATAACTTGATAATCTGACGGCAATATTCTGGGTCTTTCGGTGAAAATGGATGACCTTGAATTGGGAATGCTTCAACAAATGGTTCCGCTGAATCAAAGCGAATCCAATCATTTTCATAAACCGATTGACTTGCAGAATAGTAGATTTTTTTGTTTGGTGGAAACAGAACAGCTGAATAAGCTGGATACTCCTCTAACCGTCCGTTAACGAAAAAGTTAGCTGGCGTATGAGTCAACAAAAACAACCAGCAATCGTGCCCATTCGGTAAATCAAAAATAAACTTACTATCATGTTTTATATCATAGCCGATGTAGCGAATCTGATTCATACTGCACCTCATTAACGTAAAATAATAGGAAAAATCAATCCTATTATAAAATAAATTCCAAAAATACACAAGGAAAGAAGGAATCGACATGTATAAACTACTTAATTATCAACGAGAAGAAAAACATACTGATCTCTATAGTGAGAAGCTCGCAAAGAGTATGCATTTAGCTATTCAGAAAGAGAATAAGCCTTTTGAAGCTTTAAATCAGAACTTTGGAATTCTATTCGCAAAGGCGTACGAAGCAGAAAACGAAGTCCTCCACCCGAAGCAGCTGGTAAACTCATGGTTATTGAACACAAAAGATGACCAATTCGTTGTTGTTGCGGTGCGTGTTAACCCAGACGGAAGCTCAGATGAGATTAGCAAGGGGAGTATTTTAGTATTTGAATCTAAGAACTTATTACAATATACCGAGCTACCGCTGTTGAAACTATCTGATCAAACAATTGTTGATCTAACTGCAAATTATGATGCCTCAATTGATCAATATGTGATCAACTGGCAAGAAACTGATGGCTCATGCTATCAAGTAACGGTAGCAGATTTCACCTCAGAAGTTGATTTAACAAATAAAAAAGCGATTGACCAATTACCCCTTGAAGATTTTACAGAGTTTACGACAGAGATTGAAGGTGTTATTCCACGTAATACAATTGAAATCTCGGACGAACTAGGCGATTATCTCGTGAAAAAATTAACGACGCCAGTCAATATCGAAATTAACTTACCTGAATCGATTGAAGTCTCGTCACTAGAACAATTAAATGCAGTGAAGGCAACAGCTGTTTATAGCGACGGCACAACTGCAACAAAGAAAATTGACTGGTTCGTGGATCAGGTTGATTTTGATCAACCTGGTGAGTATGAGGTAAAAGGTAAAGTACATCAAGACCATTATCCATTCCCAATCGCTTGGGATCGCGCAGACCCATGTATTGGCAAGTGGAACGGTAAATATTATTTCATCGCGACAAATGATGCTGATGGAAATAACAGCTTGTACATTAGAGAAGCAAATTCGATTCCTGAGCTTGTAACTGCTCAAGAAATTCGAATTTTAGATACACAACAATACCCTGAGTTTAAGAGCTTACTATGGGCACCAGAGTTCCATATCGTCAATGATCGATTCTATATTTTCCATGCCGGCTCATCTAATGGATTCGTAGAGCAAGCATGTCAAGTAATGGCACTTAAAGAAGGCGGAAATCCACTGATCAGAGAGGATTGGGAAAAACCAAAAATGGTGATCAAAATGGACGGCACCCCATTAGTTGAAGCTGGAAAAGGCATTACACTCGATATGACAGTTATTCCTAAAAAAGGGCGTTACTTTGCTTCATGGTCACAACGTCCACTTCATCCTCATGATTTAGGTGCGTGGATTTGTTTTGCCGAAATTAACCCAGATGAACCATGGAAGCTGATCTCAGATGTAATTACGATCGCCAAACCAGATTATGGTTGGGATAATAACCATACACCTGTTGTTGAAGGCCCATACCCACTCATTCGCGACCGGAAAATTTTCCTAACAATATCAGGTGCAGCAGTTGACAGCACATATGTTGTTGGCCTCTTAACAGCAGATGTTGATGCAGATTTATTAGATCCAGCAAGCTGGGTTAAAACAAACTATCCATTGTTAACACTAAATGACGTTGAAGGCGAATATGGTCCTGGTCACAACGCATACATTATTGACGAAGATGGTGACGTTTGGAATACGTACCATGCCCGACCTGGCCTAAATGAACCACGTAGTTCTGGGATTCGCCGTGTCCACTTTGATATCGACGGTTACCCTGTCCTTGCGTTAACTGAAGAAAAAGATTTAAACCCTGACCTAACAATCGTGACAGCAACAATTAAAATTAAATAATTTTTTAAATAAAAAACTCCGGTGCGAGATCTTAGCTAACATCCCGCACCGGAGTTTTATTGTAGTATTATGACCTTTTTCTAAAATCTATTGATTAATTGCTAGGCGCGCTTGGTTCCCGGATTCTTTGTCAGGAAAGAACGATTAGAACCTATTCATACCCCCTTGAGCTAATTTTTCAGCAGAGGGGGAACGATTAATCGGCACTTACAAGTAGATGCATTATGGAACGCGAATTAAGTCACTCGGGGTTACCATACCTAGCAACTTTTGATTCGGCTTGCCATCTTCGGTAATTAAAAGCGCAGCGATACCTTCGTGCTTTTTAAACATATCTAACAATAGCTCCTCCGCTTGATATATATCCATTGACCGTGGAATAAAGCGATAATTTGGCTCAGCACCATTATCATCAATGAGTTTCATAATCGGTGTTTTCAACAACTCAGCAAAATCACCGTTCATATGATGTGCAATCCAATGCAAAACTGTTTTATCCGTTAAAAGACCAACAAATTGCTTACTCCGATAAACAGGAAATTGAGTAAACCTTGTCTCACGAATGACATTTAAAATTGTTTTCACAGTCAAATCTGCTTGCACAACTTTTAACGTTTTCGCAAAAGTCGGGATCACTAACTTCGGTGCAGTCATCTCAGCTGCAATTTTCTCAATCGCTTCTACAATCTCGATATGTGGATCTGCAATTGTGTAGTTAACCTCCGTTCGCTCATGAACGATCGCATTCCGCAACTCAGAATACTCAAGTAAATCATTGTGGTAACGATTCACAATCGCATCTTTCTTCCGCAAGCGTAGGACCGCCTGGAAAAATGGCACATAACTCGTATCATTTAACTGCTGATTAATGTACTTCTCAATTTTATTAAATGCAACAATAAAACGTTCTGCCCTCTCCATATACATCACCTCGAATTATTTGTTAACATTATAACTAAACGCGAGGCTTTTCTCAATTGAGAGCGCTTTATTTATAGTGTGAAATGATTGACTCTTTGGTCAAGTGTCTCAGCTAATTGTTTTAATTCGATCGCAGCATCTGATACTTTTTCAATTGATTGAACCGATTCCTCTGATGAAGCCGCTGATTCTTCTGAGAGGGAAGCAACTTCTTCAATTGAATGCTGAATATCATGACTTGAACCAACCATTTTATCTAAGTTTTCGACAATATTTTGTAAACTTTTAGATACATTAAGATAAGCTTGATTCATTTCATTAAATAATTGACCTGTCTGATTGATCTGTTCAGAGCCTTTATTTACTTGATCAAAACCAGATTCTAACGCTTTCGTAACAACAGTTGACTCCGATTGGATGCGTAAGACAATCTCTGTAATTTGGCCAATCGATGTTGATACTTGTTCAGCTAGTTTTCTTACCTCATCTGCGACGACAGCAAACCCTTTTCCGTGTTCACCTGCTCGTGCCGCTTCAATCGCTGCATTTAAAGAAAGTAAATTCGTTTGTTCCGCGATATCTTCAATTACATCTACAAGCTGACTAATTTCTTTTGTTTCTTCATTTAATAATTGAACACGATTGACCGCATCTTTGACAATTACAAAAATATCATTCATATGTTCGACCGAACTTTTCATTGATTCTGAACCTTTATTAGTCAGTTCCATTACTTGATCTGCTTGATTAACCGATTTTTGTGTTGTTAATGTTGTTTGATCAACTGTCTGAACATACTGCTCCATAGATTCATTAATGGTAGAAGCATTATTCGCTTGCGAATCAGCACCACGCGATAATTCTTCCATTGTTATCGCAATTTGTTGACTCCCTTCCTTAACATCACTAGCAGAATTCATTAGAAAATCACTTTGCTCAGCTACTCGGACTGTCGCTGATTTTATCTCTGTCAATACACTCTTAATGCTATCTCTCATTTGGTTTGTCGCATGGAGTAATTGACCAATTTCATCTTTACGTTTCACCTTAACTGATTCGCCGGTCAGATCTCCATTAGCTACAGATTGCATCTGATTGGCTACCCTTTTTAACGGTATACCAATTGAGCGCCCCATGACCGTCCCGATAATAATTGAAATGATAGCGGCAACAATTATAACGACAATAACAATATACTGACTTGTCTCATACACAGTTGTTGATTGATTATGTAGCTCTTCTTTAGGGATCAATTTTTTGCTACATTAATTGAATATGAAGATGATTATCACCAACTATTGATTAATCATATCGGCAAACATCTCGATCGATTGGCGAGTAACAGTAAATAATTCGTCATACTTTTCTGAAAAATAGACTAGTATGATTCCCTTTCTTGCCTTATAATGGTATCAGAAGCTATTCATAGAAAGGAATATGTATATGAGAGAACATCCAAAAAATAGAATTGAACGCTCAGCAATACGAGTTTGGCGGATTCACGGCCTGATTTGGTCAATTATTTTTATTCTAATCACAGGTAATTTATTTTTTTCAAGCTACCAATGGAATTGGCCAATTTGGATCGCGGTGATTGGTTCAATTTTAACAGTTATCATTGCTGGATTTGGCGTATTTCTATTTCCACCACTCAGATGGAGAAGATGGCGTTATCAGCTCTATGATCAGGAAATTTATATTCAACATGGGATTTTAATTGTCAAGCGCACAATCGTCCCAATGGTTCGGGTCCAACACGTCGATACAAAACAAGGACCAATTTTACGTAAATTTAAACTTGCTAGTTTAGAAGTCTCAACTGCTGCGACGACCCATGAGATTCCAGCACTCAAATTGTCTGAAGCAGAAGCATTACGTGATCAAATTTCCGTTTTAGCAAGGGTTGAGCAAAATGACATCTGATCCTGTTCGCCTTCACCCAGCTGCGATCTTACTGTTTAGTTTCAAAACAGTCAAAAATTTATTCTTTTTATTTCTTGTCATCTTTTTTGCTGGCTTAGAAGATGGCTTATTAACCTACTTATTAATAGGGACAACTGCTTTACTCAGTATCATTATTTTTTACAGCTGGATTAAATGGTTGCGCTTTACTTACTCAGTCAATGGTAGCGAATTAAGAATCGAGCATGGCCTGTTTGTCCGAAAAAAGCGAACGATCTCTAAATACCGGATTCAATCGATTAATTTAAATCAAAATATTGTTCATCGGTTATTGGGATTGACGGGCATTCAAATTGAAACAGCAGGTAGCGACCTTGATGTTGACGCTAACTTGATCGCATTGAAACTAGATATAGCTGATAAATTACGGCAAGAATTGACAGTGAATTTGAATGAGGAAAATGATTCAGAAGCATATGATTACGACTATGCTTTAGAAAAAAAACTCCCGAAATATGAAGCAAGCTTTAAACGCTTATTTGCATTTGGCTCGACTTCAGGCGGATTTGGTTTTATTATTGCCATTCTCTTGTTTATCTTTTCAGAAGTTGAAGCATTCATTCCAGAGCGACTTTTTGATCAAACGACAAGCTGGATTTTATCACAAGCTTTCACCGTCATCGCCGCCTTGATCATACTCTCGCTTGGTTTGATCTGGTTTCTAGGTACGATCGGATCAGTCATTAAATACGGTGATTTTACAATTATCCGCTATGATCACGAGCTCTACATTACTAGAGGTTTAGTAGAGAAAAAACAACTCACCATTCCTTTAAAACGGATTCAAGCAGTCAGTTTTAAGCAAAACCCACTCAGATTGCCTTTTAATCTTGGCAGCTTAACAATTGTCATTGCGGGTGGAGAAGTGAGTCAAAAGGAAAACATTCAAACTGTTATTTTCCCTTTGATTCGCCGATCAGAAATCGAAACGTTCTTGGCAACAATTTTACCTGAATATACGACGAATTTCGATCAATTAAAACCAATTTCTAGACGATATTTTTATATTAATACAGTTGTAAATCTATTGATTGCATTGGTTATCATAAGTATTCTCGCAATCTTCATTTCTAGTTTTTGGTGGATCGGACTTGTTGTTCTAACCCTTGCTTTGGGCTATGATTTCATCAAATACAAATTGACCAAAACAGCCCTATCTGAAGATCAGCTAACGTTGCAAATTGTCCCGGTATTTTCAAAAGAAACAGTTTGGCTAAAAAAAGATAAGATTCAAGCGCTAGAACAAAGCCAAAATCCAATCCAAAGAAAGCTAAATATCGCGACTTACAAAGTATCTGTTTTAGATAATTTTGTTGGTCAACATTATGTCATTCACGGTCTACCGATTGAAGATGCAAACACGATTTCAGATTGGTACTCTTATCGCGACACTTATCAATTGAAGGACATCGATCTCGATAAATAACAAGCAAATGCTAAAGCGATTTTCTTAACTGAAAATCGCTTTTATACTTAGCTGATTAAGATATTTAGTTGTCATCTGTTTGTAACCATTTTTTAACTTGACAAGCGTTATATAATATAATGTGTAGATAAATATATAACTTATATTTTGTCATTACGAATATATTTTATTAAAGGGGTAACCACATGTCTTATCTTGCTATACTTGCTGCAGGCATCTTTTTTCTGTTAGCAGCAAGTATTAGCCTTTTTATGTTCTTTAAAGGGTTTGGGAAAAGTTATTTATTACTTACAATTGTGATGCTTGTATTAGTTTATTTTATTTTTGACCTTTCGGGCTCAGCATTCAATTCCCTTTCCTTAATCGTTAATTAAGCTTTTAAAAAGCAAACCAGACGACAGATTGTCATTTTGGTTTGCCTTTTTTATTTACAATAAAGCGTTGTTACTTCGAAATAACTTTAATCTGCTCATGTTGCTCGTGAATTTTTTCAAAAAGAGAATTGTCGAGTGGTTGATTGATTAATAAATAATCGGCTGCTTGCAAATGGGCAACTTTCGCGAATGCTTGCACGCCTATTTTACTATCATCCAACATTAAAAAAGTTTTCCTACTACGTTCAAGCATTTTACGCTTCACTAATGCTTGTTGTTCATTTGATTCAGTAAATCCTTGCTCTAAATCTAATCCTTTACAAGAGATAAATGCTTTATTAACAAAGTACTGATCTAATGCTTCAATTGTTAATGGACCAACAAACGACAATGATTTATTGAGCAATGTGCCTCCGGTGCAAATCACTGTTATTTGTTCCTTTTCAGCTAAAGTTGCAGCAACTTTTAACTAATTCGTAACAACGGTCAGAGGCATGTTAGGCAGTATCTTTGCCATGTACCAAGCAGTCGAACTCGCATCTAAAAGGATTGTATCAGACTCTTCGACATAACGGACTGACATTTGTGCAATTAATTTCTTTTTTGAAATATTGGTAATTTCCCGTTCAGCAAATGGAATCTCTTGATTCTTTACCATTTCATTAAAAACAGCCCCACCATGACTCCTAGTCAAATAGCCTTCTTTTTCTAATTTTTCTAAATCGCGTCGAATCGTTTCTTCAGTTACCGAAAACTTCTTACTTAACTCGCTGACTCTTACAATTCGCTTTTCTTCCAATTGTTCGATAATTTTTTGATGTCGTTCAACGACTAACATAATCAGTCACCTCAATATCGTTAACTTCGATTACATTTAGTTTGACGAATAAAGCTTTTAAATACAACAAAAATCAACACTTTAACAAATAAACAGTCATTTATCGATCTTCTTTGCATCTTTAGTGAAATAATGCCCAAAACCTTTGACAAGGAGTAATATTTATTATATATTACCTAATGGCCGAACGATTATAGGTCATTAATTAAAAATCATTCGTGTTTAGGGGTGTTATAAATGGATAATGTATTCGATTACGAAGATATTCAACTAATTCCCGCAAAAAGCATCGTTACAAGTCGGTCGGAGTGTGACACATCAGTAAAGCTAGGTAATCATACTTTTAAGCTACCAGTTGTCCCTGCAAATATGCAGACGATTATTGACGAAAAACTTGCTCTCTATTTAGCGGAGAACGGTTATTTTTATGTCATGCATCGTTTTGAACCAGAAACACGTGAGCAATTTATTAAAGACATGCATGCACGTAACTTAATTGCATCAATCAGTGTTGGCATCAAACCCGAAGAATATGAGTTTGTTGATTTATTAGTCGAGAAAAATTTAGTACCCGAATTTATCACAATTGACGTCGCTCATGGACACTCAAATAATGTGATTAAAATGATTCAATATATTAAAGAAAAGTTACCAGAAAGTTTTGTGATTGCCGGTAACGTTGGAACGCCAGAAGCTGTTCGTGAACTTGAGAACGCTGGGGCTGACGCAACTAAAGTTGGAATTGGCCCAGGGAAAGTTTGTATTACGAAGATGAAAACTGGCTTCGGTACAGGTGGCTGGCAACTGGCTGCACTAAGATGGTGTGCCAAAGCTGCAAGCAAGCCGATTATTGCTGACGGCGGAATTCGCCAACATGGAGATATCGCTAAGTCTGTCCGCTTCGGTGCCACAATGGTGATGATTGGCTCACTATTCGCTGGACACGACGAATCACCTGGCGAAACAATTGAGGTTGATGGCAAGCTATATAAAGAATACTTTGGCTCTGCTTCAGAATTCCAAAAAGGTGAGAAAAAAAACGTCGAAGGCAAGAAAATGCACGTTGAATACAAAGGTGCGATTCAAGACACACTAACTGAAATGGAACAAGACCTCCAATCATCGATTTCATACGCAGGTGGCAACCATGTGATGGCAATCCGCAACGTTGATTACGTCGTTGTTAAAAACTCTATTTTTAATGGGGATTCGTATTAAGATAAAAAAACGCTTAGAATTTTAGTTCCTAAGCGTTTTTTAATTAATGAAGTAGATCCCACATGTTTGCATTGGTAATCGATCTCACAGTCTGATCAGAGTCTGACGATTAGGCGTTATTCGTTAGAGATCAAGCTCACATACTAACCGATCTCTCACGATTAGCCTTTATTCGTTAGAAATCAAGCCTACACACTGATCGATCTCTCACGATTAGCCTTTATTCGTTAGAAATCAAGCCTGCACACTAACCGATCTCTCACGATTAGGCGTTATTCTTTAGAAATCATTCTCATATACTTACTGACCTCTAGCGTGCACTGCCTCAGTGAAAAATCATCATAGGAGGAACGAAAATAACATCTAATCGTACCCTGTCTCAGCAAAAAAATTGCCACAGGGGGAACGATTAACATCTAATCGTACCCTGTCTCGGAAAAAAATCGCCACAGAGGGAACGAATTAACCTATCCCAGCTAAAAAATGAATCAAATGACAGAGCAAAATCCCATTCTTTTTAATATCTCACGTTTAGCTCAACTTATCTTCGGGTAATAACGTAGGTAGATAACTAATAAGGAGATGATAAAATATGTTTGATTTTGACTTTGATTTTATGTACTATTTCGGTTCAATTTCTAACTTCCTAACCGCTTTACTCGTACTCATTATCGGTTGGGTGATTGCATTAATTGTAGCAAATATCGTCAAGAATGCCCTGAAGAAAACAACACTTGATGACAAACTATTTACCGGTCCATCTGGAGAAAAAAAACGTGACTATCATTCGGAAACGATTATTAGTCGCTTTGTCTTTTGGGTGATCATGGCATTTGCGATTATCGCATTTCTCAACATACTTAACTTATCATCGATTGCACGCCCATTCTCGGACATGCTCAATTCGTTGTTAAGTATCGTGCCTGATATCATACTTGCAATCATTCTAGCTGCAGTTGCTTGGATAATTGCTTCAACGCTCAGCTTCCTAATTAGAAAACTAGGACTACGCTTACCAATCGCAACACTGTCAAGCAAACTAGGCTTAAAACAAGACGTTCAACAAGCTAATAAAGTTGTTGATATTATTGCCAACATTGTATTCTACTTTGTCCTATTATTGTTTTTACCAGCAATTCTATCAACGCTTAATCTAACGGGTATTGCCCAACCTTTCCAAGGCATGGTTGCATCGATTCTCGACTTTATTCCAGCACTATTTGCAGCAACACTTGTATTTATAATCGGTTGGTTTGTAGCAAAAGTCATTCGTGCGTTACTAACTAATTTCCTGAAGAGTGTTGGTAGTGAACAATTAGCTTCAAAACTTGGTCTGAAAAAACTGCTTGAAGGAACAAGTCTTGCACAGGTTGTTGGTACGATCGTATTCGTCCTAATTATGATTCCTGTCACAATTTCAGCGCTAGAACAATTAAACATTAGCGGTATCACGGTACCAGCAATCGGGATGCTTAATAACATTATGGCAATGCTACCAAATATCGCAATCGCAATTATCTTGATTGCAGTTGGGATTTGGGTTGGCCGTTGGGTCAAACAACTAATCGATCAACTCTTAACACGAGTAGGATTCAATAATTTAATGAGACAACTTGGTTTAGGTGATTGGGCGAATCAACAGCCACATTACACACTGAGCCACATCGTTGGTATTATCGCTGAAATTGTTGTTGTTATTCTGTTTGTTGGTGAAGCATTACAGGTTGTTAATCTATACTTCCTAGGCGCAATTGTCGGTGCGATTATTGCTTACCTACCACACGTATTGGTTGCAATCTTAATTCTAGGCGTTGCACTATTCTTTGCTAACCTTGTTGAAAAAATGGTCCTTTCACTAGTATCAGGTAAAGGCCGTGTTGCACTTGCTAACATCGCGAAGTACAGCATCATTGTTCTAGCTGTGTTTATGGCACTCAATCAATTAGGCGTAGCTGACTCAATCGTCAATGCAGCCTTCATCTTGACACTAGGCGGACTTGCACTAGCATTCGGATTAGCCTTCGGTTTAGGTGGACGCGACTTTGCTAGTAAATATCTAGCAAAATGGGACAGCAAATTAGAAGATACACACGTTGAATCAAACGATGATGCTCCAATTGATACAACAAGACCTTAATAAAAAAACGTATTCGCTCAAAACTTGAGTGAATACGTTTTTTCATCTTAACCAATAATCCCAAACAAATGAAGACCAATCGTATTAATCGCTAGATTACTAACCGCATGAATAAAGTAAGAGCCATAAATAGAACCTGTCTTCGCATTAATCCAATTAAATAATAACCCTGCAATAAGTAAACTAAACACAAGCAACAAAAATAACGGAATCGTAAACCAATTCGTCATAATCGCAACATGGTAAACACTAAATATCCCCGCACTAATAAAGTAAGCATAACCCGTCTTGATATACTTCGTTAACGCCAGAAACAAGATCCCCCGAAAGAAAAACTCCTCAATAAAAGCATTCACAATCGGAATATATAACGCCACAAAAATAAAATTATCACGATTAATCGCCATTGTCTCTTCAAGCGTCACAGTCACGCCACTTAAATCAAACCACTGACCAACGATTAAATAAACTCCGATAATAAACCCGTAAATCATAAGACTACCAATCACGATTAACTTACGACCTTTTTGCTTAAACTTTAGCAACTCACCCAAGTCAACCCAATTAAACACCCGGTTTAACACTAACGGGATCACAACAAAGAAAATAATCTTAACCGCGGATTTAACCCAATAATTCGGTGCCAACCATAAATCAACCGGCGCCATTAATAAAACAAGTACACCAACCGTAAGCAACAAGCTCACATGCTTTTTCACTCGACTCACTTCCTTCTAAATCGGCTGCCAGACGAACGCTCACGCAACTTCGCCATTTTCGACCGAACCGCTGATTGACGTGCCTGAGTTTTTTCTTGATCAAACATAATCGAAACAACCTCATCCCCATCAAGCTCCAAGGTTAAGTAGGAACCCCGCTCCACCCCTTCAGGTAAAGCTTCCTTTTCAATCAAAAATTCTCTTCCGATTGTTTCTGCTAACACAACCGCCTGACCCGTTTCGGTAAATCGATCGATCATCGCTTCCGTTTTCATCTCATCACCTCACACATGCTTTATCTTGCTCAATAATATCTCGCATTCGCCCATCACCAATACCATGGATCCGTTTCAACCCATTAACCGTGTTATGTGGCCTTAACTCAATCAATTCCTTGACCCGCTCTTCACCGATATGAATGATCTCCATTAACTCCACTTCACTCGCTGTATTAATATCGATACAACCTGCCGGTACTGGCTTAGATTCTTCCACTTTCGATTTTTCTTCTAGCTGCTTTGTTTCGACCTTCGACTGACTAGAACTCCCCACCAGATCCGCCATAAATGCTTGATCAATCATTGACTCTAACGTCATTGACTGACCATCAGAGCTAAAAATAATTGTTCCATGCTGATAAGTCGCAAAAATCTCTACACCCGATTTAACCAATAGATCAACAACCTCATCATGTGGATGACCATAACTATTATCTTTCCCCGCAGAAATGATCACATAATCGGGAACAACCGCCTGTAAGAACGCCTCACTCGTCGACGTACTCGACCCATGGTGTCCCGCATGTAAAATATCAGCCGATAAACTCCCGCGCGCATTCAACATTGCATGCTCCGCGCGAACACCAGCATCACCCGTCATCACAACACCCGTATCACCAAACCCAAAATAGATAGAAATTGAATCCTCATTCGAATCATTCGTCAATTTCGCAGGTGCAATCACATCTAATGATAGCTCACCAATTTGATAGCTTTCACCCGCACGCGGTTCATGGTAACTCACATCATGCTCGAAAATTTTATCAATCGTCTTTTCAAACGTCCGCGATGTCGACTCAACACCTGACATCCAAACCTCATCAACTTGAAATTGATCAAGTAATAAAGGCATCTGCCCGATATGATCCGCATCAGGATGCGAACCAATTAGTAAATCAATTTTTTCAACCCCAATTGCTAGTAAATAATCAACGACATCTCGGCGGTTCCAATTTCCCGCATCAAACAATACATTCACATCATCTGTTTGAAACAACGTCGCATCCGCTTGTCCCACATCAATGAAGTGTATGATCAACTCACCTGAAACCTTTTGATCCGTGCTGGCATCTGATTCGAGATCAGATTCATCCTCAATTTCTTCGTCTGCCTCGCTTTCGTCAAACTTAAAGGCTTCCTTTTCCGATTGCTGCACCGGATCGGATACTTCATATCCTGTTCCCATGCTTGTTCCACAACCAACAAGCACGAACAATACAATCAATAAATTAATTAAACGTTTTCTCATATGTAAATAATACCTCTCTTTTTATTCTAGTGAACTCCCTTCAATCGTCACCAGTGTCACTTGTGCCTCATTTAAAAACCGGATTGGCAAGATGCTCGTACCAAGCCCACTGTCAATATAAAGTGTCGCACCTGAATCTAGTTGATAAGCTCCCTTATCATACTCTGGTAAAAAACCTTGATCCGGCGCAACGACACCACCGATAAACGGTAACCGAATTTGACCACCGTGTGTATGCCCACTTAAAATCAGATCTACTTGAATGTCAGTAATTAATGGTGCATGTGATAAAAGAATCGTTGGTTTCGTTAAATCAACCGCTTCAAATGCGGTAGTCAGGTCAGCATTACCCGTTGTATGATTAGCAATCCCAACTAAATTAAACTCAATCCCGTCGATAACTAATGTCTCACTCTGATTATTTAATTCAATCACACCATATTCCAATAAGATCTCTCTTAACTCCGAAAAAATTAAGCTTTCTTGTTCGTGATTACCCGAGACAAAATAAATCGGTCGCTCGATTGTTGTCAATTGCTTCAATAGATTGATTGTGTTTGTTAAATCCGTCGTTTTACGATCGATTAAATCACCCGTTAAGACAATTAAGTCTGGATTCAGTTCAGTAATTCGTGCATATTTTCCATTAAGATTTCGGTTATGTACATCACTAATTTGTAAGATTTTAAGTTTTTCTTCACTAGTAAACTTAACATTCTCTAGCTGAACGTGATTTACTTTCACTGTAGTCGTATCGTGAACAACCTTCACAATCAATAAAAGCATGATGATCGCAATTAAGATCTTTATTTTCATTGCAAGTACGCCTCTTTCTAGTTAGTTGTCTAAATTTTAGCATCAAACGGAACATTCGTCTATTCAACTTACTTAATTTACCTTATCAAATAAAATAAAAACCGATTTCAATTAAGAAATCGGTTAGTTTCACTCGTCCTGGAACAAGTGAATAAGAATTTGAGGCGCAACACTGTCTCCACATAGACATTTGGTGTGTCACGGCTTATACAAATTAGCTCATCGCTCTAGTAATATAACACGTTTACTATTTTAGTACAACCATTTTTTAAAAAATAAACTACAAAATACTACGACAGGTAAAGTATTAAATTCAAATTTTAGTGATTTTTTCTTTTCATATTTGCTCAAATAAGCTAACATAATGACAACATGTCGAGTTTTGGAGGGGTTATCATGGACGGGATAAAACGATTGGACAACTTGAAGCTTTCATTCCAGTACAACAAACTTACATTACACCGGCAGATCATTTTTAATCAAAAAAGCGAGTGCTTACTGTATTTATACAGTGAACACTCGCTTTATTAGTTAATATGAAATTAAATCAGAAACTAAGTATTTTTTAATTAACTTTTCAGTCTCTTCAAGTGAATCGACGTGTGTCCGTTCAAACGCGTGTGATGAATCAATCCCTGGTCCAATTAGGCCGTGGATAATATCATGACCCGAGCGAATCGCGGCAGATGCATCTGAGCCGTAATACGGGTAGATATCGACTTTATATTTGATCTGATTCTCTTCAGCGAGTGCAACTAAATGCTTGCGCAATCCATAGTGATACGGGCCACTCGCATCTTTGACGCAGATCGAGACCGTATACTCATCCGTTGATTGACCGTCACCCATCGCCCCCATATCTACCGCCAAATATTCAACTGTTTCTGGGCTAATATTTGAGTTACCACCATAACCGATTTCTTCATTATTTGAAATTAAAAAGTGCGTAGTGTATGGTAATTTAACATTGTCCTCAACCATTTGACGAACAACTTCCATCAAAATTGCCACACTCGCTTTATCATCTAAGTGACGGGATTTGATAAATCCATTTGCTGTTTCTTCAACCCGAGGATCGAACGAAACAAAATCACCGACTTCAATTCCAAGTGCTCTCGTCTCGTCAGCATTTGTTACTTTCGCATCAATGCGTACTTCCATATTATCTTGATTACGCTCAGCTGTACCCGCATCTTTATAAACGTGGACAGATGTTTGACGCATTAAAATCGTACCGGTATGAATCTCCCCAGCGGCAGTCTCAATCTGACAGTACTCACCTTCAATTGAGTTATAACGAAAACCACCGATTAAATCCAACTTCAACCGCCCGTTCGGCTTAATTTCCTTCACCATCGCACCAAGTGTATCAACGTGCGCCGTCAACATTCGGTGCTCCTGATTATTCTCACCTGGTAATGTCGCGATCAAGCCCCCTTTACGGTTCCGCTTTGTTGCAACACCTAAGTCTTGAAAATATTTTTCAACAAACTGAATCACTTTTCCAGTGTTTCCCGATGGACTCGGAATCCCGACAAGTTGCTTAATTAAATCTACTTTTCGATTTGTCATTGTACTCCCTCTTTTCTGATTACTATTCTATCGTGAATCATTTCTCATAACAAGTGAGGAGAATTTTTGATAAAAATGGGTTAATATTGTCCGAGTAAGCCTTTTTGTCTGGCGTATCGTTCGCAGGATAAGTAGAGTGTAAGACCGATGCCAAGATAAAGCAGTGCATTGACAATTAAAATCACAAAGTCTAGGTAACTAAAATCAGTAATATGATAATTTTCAATCATGATTGCTCGGATCATTTGCAAGCCTTTTGTGAATGGCAATATTAGTTGATAAATCGGCGTTGTTAGACTAATAAACGTAAGCCCGGCTAATATAAATTGAAAAACCTGTAAAAAAGCTTGGATTTGTTTTAAGACAATCGTTAAGCCTGCGATAATAAAAGACAATCCAAACATACTAGCACAGGTTAAAATGAATATTGGTAAGATTGAAATAAAATCGAGATTTAACCATTCACCAGTTGTCAGCATCGATAAGTACAGTAAGGCAATGATTGCGATTGAATTCAGTAAACTACTTGCGAGCAGGCGAACCGTAAGAATTCTCCAGATACCACTCGGCGACATTCCCAATTGTTCAAAGGTTCCGCGCGTGGCTTCACTGGCAATTTCATAACCCATTCCATTGACAATATTCAATGATAAGTACCAAAAAATATAACTGACAATTGTATATTGAATGGTTACAGCTTGACTTTCTGGGCTGCCAATCAACTGAAGTCCATAAAACATTCCGATGAAAATAATATAGATCGTCATAAATTGAGCAATCGCATTTGGCGCATAACGCTTCATTTCGATTAATTGTTTACGAAAGTTCGCTTGAAAGAGATGGATCGTTGGCATAATCGCTATCCTCCTTAATAATTTCCATGAACACTTGTTCAAAATTAATCGTATTGCGATCAATATTTTCGACTGGTGTTTCGTTTTGTTTAAGAATATCAAACACCTGATAAATCTGCTCAGCACTCAACAACTCAACTGTCAGCTTCGGCTTAGCCTGTTCTGAGTCATACTCGAAGTTCGGAAAGCAAGCTGTCATTTGCGTTAATTGCTCTTCCGTTAAAAACTCCCCCAACGTGATTGTGTATTGGCGGGCATTAAATAATTCCATTAGCTCTTCAACACGATTGTCCGTAACGACTTTGCCATGATTGATAATAATTACTCGTTCACAAACAGCCTGGATCACGCCCATATCATGCGAACTAATGATGATCGTGCGGTTTTCTTTTTCAACAATCTGTTTGAGAATATCACGGACCTCATAGCTCGTCTCGACATCAAGACCGAGCGTTGGTTCATCGAGGAGGATAATTTCAGTGTCAGCGAGCATTGCAACTGCGATTGCGAGCTTTTGTTGCATCCCACGTGACAAGCGATTAACAAGTTCGTTTTCTTTATCTTCTAGATGAAAGACCTGCAATAAATGTTTGATTTGAACCTGAACTTCCTTTTTTGACTTACCTCGATTTCCAGCAAAATATTCTAGATTTTCTCTGACAGTGAGGCGCCAATATAGGTTCCTATTCCCTTCTAAACAGCACTAATATGATTCAGTGCTTTCAGTCGATGCTTATCATTGTCTAATCCGTTGACGAGAATTTTTCCTTCGTCCATTTTCAACAAACCACAAATCATCTTAATTATCGTCGTTTTACCAGCACCATTCGGACCGAGCAAACCAACGATTTCCCCCTTATGTACTTGAAAAGACACATCATCGACCGCTTTGACAACAGTATCCTCTTTTCGCTTTTTGTAGGTTTTCTTAACATTTTCAACACTTACAATTGGCTCCATTTATTCACCCCTAATAAATTGGTAAATCCATTATAACCTGAATTTTTTAAAAAATATACCAACTTGGGAATTATTTCATCTCAGTACTAAGGCGGAGAAGAGAGAACTGGCCTAGGCCTGTTCTAACAAATTGATAAAGTCATTAAAAACCCAATGTGGATTCCTAATTTTGGCTTATGCGCGATATTTTCTTTTTATGCGCGAAATAATAGATTTATGCGCGATATTTTGATTTTATGCTCGAAATTCGAGATTTATGCGCGAACGCGCATAAACTAGCAATAACAGGAAACGCACTCAACAAAAAAATCACCTACTATCCAAATAGTAGGTGATTTTAGTTAATCTTCATCTTTTACATCGGGGCTTTCAGGAATCGGCTCGGAGAGAATCTCATCAACAAGCGCCCGATAGTTTTCTAACTGTTTAAAGTGCGTCTCAAATTGACTCGTATTGACTAAATACTGATCGCCATCATGGACAGCACGAATTTTGCGTTCAAAAATTAATTGGCGCACTTCATGCTCAGTAATTTCTAAATACTCAGCCGCTCCTGCAATCGAAACATACATCTTACTTTACCTTAAACTGCTTCGGTCTCGGAGCTTCAAAACGAACAATCTGCTTGGTTGTCGGATGCTTAAATGACAGAACAGCTGCGTGTAGTCCAAGTCGACCAATTGGATTTCCAGTTGCGCCATAACGCTTGTCACCAACAATCGGATGATTGATTTCCGCCAACTGAACCCGAATCTGATTTTTACGCCCCGTCTCCAACTCAACCTTCAACAATGAAAACTGCGAACCCGTTCTGACAACTTTATAATGAAGAACTGCCTTCTTAGCACCTTCCGCATGTGGCGTCGTGTACACTTGATGCGTCTTTGTCTCTTTCAACCAAGACGTGAGCGTTGCCTCTTCCTTCTCAACCTTACCCTCAACGTAAGCAAGGTAACTCCGCTCCTCCACAACATCATGCCAACCTTTTTGTAACGCAAATTTCGTGTGTTCATTTTTTGCAAAAACAATCACCCCCGATGTATCACGATCCAATCGGTGGACAATAAAAATCCGTCCTTTTGGATTCTGCTGCTTCACGTATGCCGTCAACTCGCGATATGCCGTGCGCTGATGATCATTCCGTTGCGAAGCCATCGTCAATAGACCCGCTTCTTTATTAACAACGATTAAATCATCATCTTCAAACAGAATCTCAATACCCTTTAACGCATCAATCAACGGCGCTTCACTGAGCACATCAACTTGTTGATTCGGCAACAAAACAGCATTAAACTTCGTCTCCGACTTACCATCAACGAGAATCTGCCCACGCTTAAGCACTCCTTTGACATGATTTCGACCCCGATCAATATTAGCTAACAAAAACGGTAACAATTCCGTCTGCTTTTCAACTTGAAACGTCTGCTTTTTCATTCTATTCCAACTTTCTCTTTAGTTCATCTGCCAATCTCTCTTTAACATACCATAAATCTCATGATCAACAAAACGATCGTTGACCCATTCCTTCTCTCGAATCGTCCCCTCATGGACAAAAGCTAACTTTTCCGCAACCCCACGACTCGCCAGATTGCCCGTTGCAGCGCGAATTTCCACACGGTTCAAACCTAAACGCTCAAAAGCATGGTCAACAAGCACCCGTACAGCCTTCGTCATCACACCTTTTCGCACAAATGATTCACCGAGCCAATAACCAATCTCACCATTCCTATTTGACCAATTTATCTGATTAAAGCCAACCAATCCGGCCACCTTATCATCAACCATAACAACCACAGTAAACGCCTTCCGATCCGCATTATCACGAACCGCCTTCTCAACAAAGCTCTGAGTATCTTCAACCGCTTTCGTTAAATCAACAAAGGCCAGATACGACCGCAAATGCCCACGCGACTGATCAATCAACGTAAACAAATCCTCTACATCACCTAACTCCAAAGGCTTCAACGCCAACCCAGGCTCAATCTCATATAAAAACATAACCATCCCTCCATCTTTAGACCATTATAAACCAACCCACTCAAAACCGTTAGTTCTTTTATTAAAAATTGCTGAACTATTTTTGGGTGAGCAGATGTGGTGCAGCAAGTCTAATTCCGATCGCGCCTAATGGAGCTGTCACAACAATTGATAAGACGGCAATTGCCAAGATGATCCCACCAGACTGTAGACCCGCGGCCAGCGGTAATGAACCGATCGCCGCTTGAACCGTCGCTTTTGGCAAATAGGCAATCATACAAAAAAGACGCTCCTTATATGTGAAGTTTGAACGAGCCGTCGCGAGCCAAACACCAACGCTGCGTGCGATCAATCCAATAAAAATAATCACAAGTCCGATCAACCCGGCTTCAATCGCAAGCTTAATATTGACTTCAGCCCCAACAAGTGCAAACAAAATAATTTGCGCAAACACCCAGATCGCCGCCAGTTGACGCGAGAAAATTTTTGCCTGAAAAGAAGCCCTGTCTAATATGACAAAACCAATTACCATCACGCCTAATAAACTGGCTAGCTGGAGCGATTCGCCTATGTAAAAGTATAACGTTGCGAATGTGAGCAAGATTAGCAGGAGCTCAGTTTGTTTTAGAGTGATGTGTTTTGAGCGGATCAGCGGTAGCATGAGTAGTGCTACAATAATCCCGCCGATGATTCCGCCAATAATTGAATAAGGAATTTTGATTAAGACGGATAATATGCTCTGTTCGACACCTGTCGCTGATGCAAAAAAGAAACTAAATATGGTAATTGCAAACACATCATCAATTGACGTGCCGGCTAATAGTAGTGTTGGAATCCCTTTGTTTGTTCCATAACCTGACTCTTCTAACTCGATCATGCTTGGCACAACGACCGCTGGTGAAACAGCTGCTAAAATAAACCCGAGCATGCCTCCTTCTATTAGTGTGAAATCGAGTAGGAGGTGGCTGACAAGCATCACGGTAACCCCCTCTAGCAAACAGGGGATCAGACTGATTTTTAGTGCCGAGCGACCGACTTTTTTTAGTTGTTGCCACTGTAAGCCCAGACCCGCCCGGATTAAAATAATGATTAACGCAAATTGCCGGAGATCCTGTGACACGAGTAGTAGATTCTGATCCAGCAAGTCAAATACGTAAGGACCCAGAAGAACTCCAACGATCAACAGACCTATTAAACCCGGCAAGCGGAAATAGCTGACGATTTTCATCGCCACAAACCCAACAATTAATAATAAAGCTAAACTCAATAACATCCCATCACCTCAATCGATCCTACCCCTATTCAATCTATCAATTATCAGATCGTAAAAAGTTATTCATTGTACGTCACAGTCGTTTTCCGCCGATTTCTGATGATTAGTTTCTATTCGTTAGAGATCACACCTAGGTAGAGGACGATCTCTGACGATTAGTACTTATTCGTTAGAAATCACATCTAGCTAGAGGGCGATCTCCGACGATTAGCTCTTATTCGTTAGAAATCACACCTAGCTAGAGGGCGATCTCCGACGATTAACCCTTATTCATTAGAA
>DUPD01000029.1 GCA_012838505.1 Bacilli bacterium
CTCAAGATGAGACTTCCCATCATTAGAGTAAGATCCCTCAGAGACGATGAGGTAGATAGGTTCGAGGTAGAAGCATGGTGACATGTGAAGCTGACGAATACTAATCGATCGAGGACTTAACTAAAAAGATTAAAGGTAGATGTCACTTGTCAGGTGCAAAATTCTTATCTAGTTTTCAGGGTATAATCAATCTTTAAGAGATTGTTCGATTTAAACCGTTCCCGTCCTGGGAACAACATCGAACGACCTATATCCATGGTTTAGTGACAATAGCGAAGAGGTCACACCTGTTCCCATACCGAACACAGAAGTTAAGCTCTTCAGCGCCGATGGTAGTTGGGTTTTCCCTGCGAGAGTAGGACGTCGCTAAGCAAATAAAAATCCTCAAGATTAGTGATTAATCTTGGGGATTTTTTGTTGTCGTTAATGTTGTTTTGTAATCTGATCGACAGTACTCGATCGATGAACAATTAACCAATTAACTATTAAGCAACTCAATATGATGATCAAAAAAGATAATGGTGTATAGTTTTCGTGAAAAATTGCGAGGTAACTCAAAAGCTCAATAATTTTCGTACCCACTGATTTAATCAACATACTTAATGGAAAAATTGCAATTAATATAACGCCATAGATCATCCCGAAACGGTAGAAGAATCCTCCTATAAGAGTAAACAATAGAAATAAACTTAAATGAACGAGTAGGTCGAATAGATAGGCATTACCAGTTAAGATGTCAGCAAACTCACCCATATTCAATCCAATATAGTCAAACCCCTCGATTGAGAATACATTAACAAGTAAATTAAAAAAGTATAAGTAGATATAATTGAGTACGACCATAAACAGACTTAACAGTAGACCATAAATATAAGTAGAAAGCATATAAGCCTTACGGCTCACTCCAAGCTTAATCACAAATGGGAAAACATTTTTGAAAGTTAAAAGTGAGAAAAAAATTATAAAAATCATACTTGGGAAAGAAGTAGCTCCTGTTATTGAAAGAGCAATATCATCGTGTAATGAAAGTACAAGCATAAGTGTTAAAAAGAAAAAGTAGATTAACCAAAACATACCCACCGGTTTAAATGAATATCGATAATAATACTGTAATGTCTGTTTAATTTGAGTAACCAATTTGAGTAGCCTCCTCTTTAGTAAGATAAACAAATAATTCTTGCAAACTAGCGCGAGAAACGGTTAATTCTGGAGTGACTTCAACCTGATCATCAAAAATAATTGCAGATTTTTTGCCTAACAACTCAGATTGATAGATCACATTTTTCCCGGCAATTGCTTGATCAACGGCTTGTTTTGAACCAGATACTAGTTGATGCTTTGCGGCGAGTTCATCTGCTTGCTCTTGAAGGAGCAGTTCACCCTTATGCAAGATCACAACTTCCTCGAACAATTTACTTACTTCATCAATTAAATGTGTTGATAAAATGATCATCCGCGGGTCTTCTTGATAGGATGCTAGTAATAAATCGTAAAAGGTCGAGCGTGCGGAAGCGTCAAGTCCGATATAAGGTTCATCAAAAATGGTTAGTGGAGCATGGCTAGCTATTCCGACAATAATTCCAAGTGCAGATAACATTCCTTTTGATAGTGCATGAACTTTCTGCTTCTTCTTTAATTTAAAAACTTCTAATAGCTGATTAGCTTCGTCAGCATTCCAATTTGGGTAGAAAATTGCGGATAATTTTAAAATCTCGCCAACTTTGAATTTTTGGTAAAAGTTATTACTTTCTTGAATCAGACAAATATCTTTTGTGATCGTGTAGTTATCAAATACGGGTTGATCACTTATTTTAATCTCACCTGATGAAGGTAAAAAGTGACCAGCCAAGAGGCGTAACAATGTCGTTTTACCAGCTCCATTTTGTCCTAATAGGCCAATGATTTTTTGATTAGATAATTCCAATGATAATTGTTTTAGTGCTGTTTCTTTGCCAAACGTTTTTGTTAAATGATTAACCTCAATCTTCATCGTTTAATTCCTCCTCAATCCATTTAAATAGCTGTTCTTTTGGTAATTGAATCATTCTGGCTTCTTCAACCAGTGGCAAAACAAAATAATCGTAAAAGCGTTCTTGTCTTTTTTTCATAATAATTGTTTTCGCTTGATCGGTGACAAACATCCCAACCCCTCTTTTCTTATAAAGGATTCCTTGATCGACAAGGAGATTCGTACCCTTTGCCGCTGTGGCTGGGTTAATTTGATAATGCTTAGCAAACTCGTTTGTTGAAGGTACTTGATCGTGCGCAAGATAAGTTTCTTCGACAATACTTGTTTCAATTAGCTCGGCAATCTGGATAAAAATTGGTTGATCTTCCTTTAACCTTTCAGTCAATAGACTTCACCACCTAACTGGTTAGTTACTTATGTAATTAACCATACAACAATTAAAGATAAATAACAAGCTTTTTTAAAAAAATTGCTTTAGATATTTAATTCGCCTATAATATCCAAATAAAAAGGGAATTCAGTTGAGTTGAATTCCCTTTAATATCTTCAGTATTTAAGCACTAGAATTTTTTACGGTGTTTAAAAACTCTGCCAGGCAGCGTTTTGTCCAGCTAATCGGCCGGTAATTAATGCTGCGGTAATGTTGTAACCACCTGTATAGCCATGGATATCTAAAATTTCACCACAGAAAAAGAGGCGCTCAATCATTTTAGATGCCATTGTTGTTGGATTGATTTCTTTAATTGAAATGCCACCACCAGTAACAAATGCTTTTTCAAGTGGTAAACTACCATCAATTTTCACTTCAAACTCTTTTAAGTCGGAAATAATTGCTCGAAGTTGTTCATTTGACAGATTTGCACATTTTAGCTCTGGATCAATCTGATTTCTTTCGAAAATAAACAGTAAATAGCGTTCTGGTACAACACCTTTAAACAAATTCTTAATCGATTTTTTTGCGGATTGTTCGATTTGTGTTCGATAAGTTTCATATAATTGTTCTTGGTTTTTGTCTGGGATCGTATCAATAAAAATACTTACTTGTTGGTGGTCTTTATTTAATAGTTTTACGACAAACTGTGAACATCTTAGGACGGCAGGACCTGATAGACCAAAGTGAGTAAAAATCATATCCATCCGATGTGAGATGATCGTTTTATTCGTTTGATCCTTGACCGTAAGCTCTGCATCTCGTAATGATAATCCTTGCAATGTTCTTTCTTTAATAAATGGCTCACTTGATAATAGAGCAACCTCTGTTGGGTAAAGATCAGTAATCGTGTGGCCAGCTTTTTTTGCCCATGGGTAGCCGTCACCAGTACTTCCTGTGTGCGGTACTGCCTTGCCACCGACTGCGACAACGATTGATTTAACGGTAACTTTCGTTTGGTCGGCTAATATAACTGTGTGTGATGTTGCTCCGTAATCAAGGGCAGCTACAGTGCTGTTCGTCATGATTTTCACGTTTAATTGATCTAATTTAGTCAATAAAGCTTGAACAACGTCACGTGCAGAATCTGTAACAGGAAACATTCTGCCATGATCTTCTTCTTTCAACTGTACACCTAAATCTTCGAAAAAGTCGATAATATCTTCATTATCAAAGACGGAGAAGGCACTATATAAAAAACGTCCATTACCAGGAATGTGTTCGATAATTTCTTCTTTAGGTAAACGACTGGTTACATTACAGCGACCGCCACCTGAGATCATTAACTTTGTCCCTAATCTCTTTCTTTTTTCGATTAAAATGGTTCGGGCACCTTGCTCGGCCGCTCCAATCGCTGCCATTAACCCAGACGGGCCACCACCAATGATTGCTACATCATAATCCATTATGTTCTTCCTTTCCACATTCAGCGAAAAATTGCGAGTAGATTGTTTAGTATTCAATTATACAGTAAAATATATGTTAGAATGAATAGATTAGCAAATTAAATCATTTTGAATTGAAAAAATAAAAATTTAGTAAAGTAGATTATGGATAAAGGTGAATTTATGAGTAAAAATACAATGATTCGCGGTACAATATTATTAACTTCAGCAACATTTTTATCGAAATTTCTTGGTATGATTTATACGATTCCATTTGAAAGCTTAGTCGGTGCGACTGGGGGAAAACTATATGGTTTAGCATATGGCCCTTATACGATCTTTATTAGTTTATCGACGGTAGGTATTCCATTAGCGGTTTCAAAGTTTGTGGCAAAATACAATTCATTAGGTGACTATCAAACGAGTCATCGGATGTACAAGCTTGCGTTACGATTAATGATGATAACTGGTGTTGTTTCATTTCTCGTGCTGTTCTTCGGTGCAGAATGGCTAGCGGGGATTTATATTCCTGCCAATTCTGAAGGGATTACGGTTGAAGATGTGACAATGGTGATTCGGATGGTGAGTTTTGCGTTAATCATTATTCCACCAATGAGTATTACGCGCGGATTCTTCCAAGGGCATCAATCGATGGGACCGACTGCTATTTCTCAAGTGATAGAACAAATTGTAAGAATTGCTTTTTTACTAGTGTCTGTCTATCTAGTGATTAATCTGTTTGATGGTTCAATTACGACTGCTGTTGGTTTTGCGACTTTTTCTGCATTTGTTGGGGCTGGTGCGTCGGCGCTAGTGTTAGTTTGGTATTGGCGGAAGAGACAACGTCATTTGAACCAATATACGAGCAACCAATATATTGAGCCTGCTTCAATGACGAATAAAGACTTATTTAAGGAATTATTAAGCTATGCGGGTCCATTTGTTTTTGTTGGTTTAGCCATTCCACTCTATCAACAAATAGATGCGATCACATTTATGAGAACATTAATTGATTTAGATTATTCACAAGCGGTAATTGATAATGGATTTTCAACGATTAACCTGTATGGTCATAAATTGATTATGATTCCAATTACGTTGGCGACAGGGATGTCATTGTCGGCACTACCGACATTAACAAAATCATATGTTGATCGCAACCGAGATTTACTTTTCCGACAAATCAATCAATCACTCCAAATTATTATGTTATTGATTTTGCCTGCTGTTGTTGGCATGTCTCTCTTGTCAACTGAAATTTGGGGGGCATTTTATTCGGTTAATGAACACACACCGCTAAATGCGACGTTATTGAGTTGGTATGCACCAGTTGCTTTATTTTTTGCGCTTTTTACAGTTAGTTCATCAATTTTGCAAGGGATTAATCAGCAGCGTTTTGCGATTTATAGTCTTGTGCTAGGTCTCGTTTTGAAAGCAATTCTTAACGTGCCATTGATGAAATGGTTTGGACCATCAGGAGCGGTTATTGCGACAGGTGTTGCTTCATTTGCTACTGTAGCAGCTAATTTATGGTGTATAAAAACAGCGATTAACTTCTCGTTAAAGCAACTGTTCAAACGTAGTCTCCTAATGGGGATTTTTAGTCTAATCATGGCGACTGCTGTTTTATTGGTTAAATTTATTTTAAGCTTTTTTGTTACCTACCAAGATGGTCGCTTAGCCAACATATTTATTTTACTCATTACGGTCACTGTAGGTGCTGGAATTTATTTATGGTTGAGTTATCAGTCGACATTAATGGAACGTGTTGTAGGTGGTCGGATTCGCTTTTTAGACCGAATATTTAATAGATAAGGATGAATGTTACATTGCGTTTAGATAAATTGCTTGCTCATTCAGGTTATGGGAGTCGAAAAGATGTTAAACAACTGTTGAAGTCAGCAAGAGTTGTTGTCAATGATACAAAGGTCAGTTCAGGAAAGGTTCATGTTGATCCAGAACAAGATAAAATCTACGTTAACGACGAACGTGTTGAATACGAAGAATTTGTTTACTTTTTACTTCATAAGCCTGCGGGTGTGATTAGTGCAACTGAAGATATGCGCGATCAAACAGTAGTTGATTTACTGACTGAAGCTGATCAGTTAAGATCACCGTTTCCAGTCGGTAGGCTTGATAAAGATACTGAAGGTTTACTTTTATTAACGAATGACGGTAAGCTTGCCCATCAACTATTAACACCGAAAAACGATATAGGTAAGACATATTATGCAAAAATTAATCAACCCGTCACTGAAGCTGATCGAGTTGCTTTTAAAAAAGGTGTTGTACTTGATGATGGCTATCAAACAAAGCCAGCTGAATTAGTGATTTTGAAAAGTGATTCGATATCAGAAATTGAGTTGACGATTACTGAAGGAAAGTTTCATCAAGTGAAACGGATGTTTGAAGCTGTCGGAAAACGGGTGATTTATTTGAAGCGAATTGCGATGGAAGAATGGACGCTAGAACCAACTCTTGCAAAAGGGAAGTACCGTCGCCTAACTGAAGCAGAAATTAATTATTTGCAACAATTGAAATAAGACCAAAAAAATAAGCTGACGACAAATGCCAGCGTTAGAATCAAAGTGTTGCGTTATGAGATTTTTACTTTCTTTTTCGTTATTGACCATACACCTCTACTAGGGCTTTTAACGAGATCGTTATAAGCGAGGATATTTAAGTCGCGTTGAGCAGTGCGCTCTGTAATATCAAACTCATCGGCAATGACCGATGTTGATACAGGCCCCTCTTCACGAATAAATAAATAAACTGCTTTGATCCGGGTAAGCATCCTTGTTGTTGGCTGACTCAAAGAACCACTCCTCAGTTATAAACTTTCGTAATGTGGTGTTGCTGAATCTCACTAACGCTATTTTACATCTTTTCAGCAGATATGGCTAGTTATTTAGCCTGTTTTTTACAAAAACTTAATGAAATTTAATATTAACGTCATAGATACAAGGAGTTGCATGTATGGGACAACTAATAAAATTAGAAAACTATATTTCTCGCTACCAAACTGATGTCTATCATTATCCAGGTCATTACATTCGACTCAAACAAGAAAGGTGGAAACATCTCTTTGATCTTTGGGAAACAAGATTAGCAGAACTTAAACTAGAAGTCCGAACTGAAGAAAAAACGTCATCATTTATTGATCGTTTGAATGACTTTTTTAAAAAAGAGGAGAATGTCGAGCTCGAATATGAAAGTGAACCGATACCTGAAACTGAGGAGCAGTTGAAACTCTTTTTCTTAGATTCAATTTTTCAGTTCCAATTAAATTGGGCTTCAACAACTTTGAGTCAAATGTCATTTTTAGACCGAGATTATTATAATGATCTAAAACTCAAATATTTTCTCCAACGCTTTCCTGATACGTATTTGTTTTTGTATCGGCCTGTTTTTAAGCTGAAAAATGCAACGGTAGATGCTGATTTAATTATGATTACACCTGTTGATATCCAGGTGATTAATTTGGTGGAAAGGCCATCCGATCAGACAATTATTGCTGGTGATGACCGTTCATGGTTATTTGAACACGATCGAGTCCAGTCGAAGTTTTTAAGTCCGATGATTTCGTTAAAAAGAACGGACAAAATTATTCGTTCGATTTTAGATTATTATAATCTTGAGATGCCGATTAGAAAAATTGTCCTTTCAAGAACGAATCAAATTGATTTTTACTTAGAGCCCTTCCAAACAGAATACATCGGTCGCGATCAACATGAACAGTGGTTACAAAAGCAACGAAAATTGAGTTCACCTTTGAAGCATCAACAATTAAAAGTGGCAGAAGTCTTGTTGAATCATTCGGATACGGTTTCTATTCATCGTCCAGAATGGGAGCGTCCAGAAGAGCAATTGTGAATTAAGAAAAATTCTTCTTGATCTTTGACTATAGAATAGGTTAATCTAAAACTAGCTCTTTTTTTTGGACGTGATTTATTTGTTGAAAAATGTGGATTTTTGTGAGGTGAATTCCTGTGCAACATGTATTGGGTAATGATTGGGTGATTAAGTCTGCTGGTGGCTCTACTGGAGAAGCTTATTATGCTCAATCTAAGCAGAAACGTCTATTCTTGAAGAGAAATTCTTCACCATTTCTAGCAGTTCTTTCTGCACAAGGAATTGTTCCAAAGTTAATCTGGACAAAACGTTTAGAAAATGGCGATGTGATTACAGCGCAAGAATGGCTTGATGGTAGAGAAATGCAACCAGAGGTGATCCATCACCCTAAAGTTGCTGAATTGTTAGGCAGAATTCACCATTCGGCTGAATTATTAGATATGCTAACTCGTATGGGTAAGAAACCACTTAGCCCAATGACTTTATATAATGAAATTGCGCAACTAGCTTTAGAGAATGATCGAATTGATTCTGATCCAGTAATCAGTCAAGGACTTGCTTGGATGAGAACACACTTATCTAAACTAGTCCATATCAAACCAGTCGTTTGTCATTGTGATTTAAATCATAATAATTGGCTTGTTACGAATAATGGGCAACTCTATTTAATCGATTGGGATAATGCCGAGATTGCTGATCCCGCGCTTGATTTAGCGATGTTATTTTCAAGTTATATCGAGGATCAAGAATGGGAAGAGTGGCTACATAATTATGGTGTAACAGGTAATCGATCACTCTATTTACGTATTCATTGGTATATGCTTTATGAAACTATTAGAGCACTAGATTGCTCTACAAGTTTAAGAGAATATGAAGAGAATAAACAAGCATTTGCAAATATATTAGCAAGAGCCAATACCTATCTTTAATAAAACAAAAAACGATTGATGATAATTATCTATTCATCAATCGTTTTTGTGTGATGCATATGTCTAGTAATTGAAATATGCGAAACTCCTGCGGAAAGCAAGTATATTTCAATTACCGGTGGTGTCACTATCGACTTTTATGGGTGTGATATCCCAATCTCATTCACTAAATCATACTTTTTGTTTCTTCGGTTGAAATGATTGTGCCTGTGTAGGCGTCGACATAAAATTCATATTGCTTATTTTCACCATCGATTGTGCGGGTAATTCCACCTCGATAGACTAAATACTCAAGGCCATGTAAAGTGATCGCTTCACTTTTCATATAAATCCAAGAGCCACTAACTGCTCCACCTTCTTTAAATTTATCTTTTGCTATTTTGAGTGCTCGTTCTGCTTGAATAGGCATATCACTAACTTTTGCTTTAATAAAGTAACCAATAGCAATACCGACTCCTAAAGTGCCTAGTGCCTTCTTCCAATTCATCTACTTCACCTCGAATATTAAAGTTAATGATAGTATACCTTATTTAACTCTAATAAGAAAACAGCTTGTTTAAAATATTTTTAAAAGTGGAAAAGAAGTTGATCTTTCGTTACAATAAAATATGCAGATAAATATTGGGAGGTTGTACATAATGAAGCAAGAAACATTAGCTATGTTTAAAACATTAACAGAATTGCAAGGTGCGCCTGGAAATGAACATCTTGTCCGTCAATATATGCGAACGGAATTAGAAAAATATAGTGATGAGATTGTCCAAGATCGACTAGGGGGAATTTTTGGCGTTAAAAAGGGTGAAGGGCCTAAGGTTCTAGTTGCTGGGCATATGGATGAAGTTGGCTTTATGGTGACGCAAATCACAAAAAACGGGATGATCAAATTTCAACCGTTAGGTGGTTGGTGGAACCAAGTCTTGTTAGCGCAGCGTGTGCAAGTGATGACGGATAATGGCCCTGTGATTGGGGTGATTGGTTCAATTCCTCCACACAACTTAACACCCGAGCAACGTGCAAAACCGATGGAATTAAAAAATATGTTGATTGATATTGGGGCAGATGACGAGGAAGATGCAAAGGCAATTGGGATTAGACCGGGTCAATCGATCTTACCTGTCACACCATTCACACCAATGAGTAATGATAAAAAAATCTTGGCTAAAGCATGGGATAACCGTTACGGTTGTGGTTTAGCGCTTGAATTGATGAAAGAATTAAAAGATGAAAAACTTCCGAACGAACTTTATTCTGGAGCAACTGTTCAGGAAGAGGTTGGTTTACGTGGGGCACAGGTTGCTGCTAATATGATTAAACCAGATATTTTTTATGCGCTTGATGCATCTCAGGCTAATGATATGTCTGGTGATGATAAAGAGTTTGGTCAGATTGGTAAAGGGGCGTTGTTGCGTATTTTTGACCGCACAATGATTACTCATAAAGGCATGCGTGAATTTGTTTTAGATACCGCAGAATCAAACAATATTCCGTATCAGTACTTTATTTCTCAAGGTGGAACGGATGCAGGTCGCGTACATCTATCAAATGATGGTGTCCCTTCAGCAGTTGTCGGAATTGCATCACGTTACATTCATACACACGCTTCAATTATCCACGTTGATGACTATGCAGCTGCGAAAGAATTAATTATTAAGCTAGTGAAAAATACAGATGCGAATATGGTCGAGCAACTGAGGAATAATAGTTAAAAAGTGGGCCCTCCCGCTTTTTTATTTTTTAGGTATCTAATTTTAGGAGGTTCAATTTTTACGGATGAAAATCATCGTTGGGTCACAAAATAAAACGAAAATATCTGCGGTTAAACGAGTATTTATTGAGAATGAGGTTGTTGGTCGGCAGGCACCATCAGGAGTTTCTGATCAGCCGATGAGTGATGAGGAAACGTTGACTGGAGCGATCACAAGAGCAAAGTATTGTCGAAACTCTGAACTCGGTGTGATCGGAATTGGTCTAGAAGGTGGGGTGATGAAGTTAAATAATCAATTGATGCTCTGTAATTGGGGGGCGTTAGTTGATCAGGCTGGTCGTGTGTACATTGCCAGTGGGGCAAGGATTCCATTACCTGATTCAATTTCGGATGCACTACTTGCTGGTCAAGAACTTGGAGATATTATTGATCACTATGCAGAAAAGAAAAATGTTCGCCACGATCAAGGAACAATTGGGATTTTAACAAATAATGAGTTGAGTAGAAGTGAAATGTTTGAACACGTCGTCAAACAACTGAAAGGTCAATATACTTTAGCGAATAGAATGTTTCAATAATGTGGAGAAAGTGTGAAAAATGATTTCATCTGCTTGTTATTCTGATTTTTTGTAGTATGATTAGTGTGAATTATTTTTGTAGAAAGGAGTTAATTATGGGTAAAAAAATGATTAGCCTGCTATTGATCGGTTTAACGATTTTAATTGTTAGTGGTTGTGGGCTATCTGAAGAAGAGGTCTTAGAAAATATTAGTGAAACAATTCAAACGTCTTTTAATCGTCAAAGCCCAGAACCAAATGTGGAATTTGACCATTTTAATATATATTTCCCAGAAAATATTGAGATCATCGAAGAGTCAGATGGTAATTTGATTTTTAATGATCAAGATCAAACCTATATTTTGTTCTATAATCAATTGGAGCCACCTACAAGTGATGCATTTTATTTAGCAGAAAAAAGAAGAGGAAACTATTTATTGCTAGAAAGCTATCAAGACGATGAACGCTTAATCTACGTCAAAGTTAGTGAAGTAGAGGAAGATTTTGAGCTCCAAGTTGGAGTGGGTGGGCTACGTCTTACAACACACGTCTCACTTAGAGAGTTAGAAGATACATTTAATCAAATGGTCGATATGATTAATTCAATTGAAGTATCGACAATAGAAGAATAAAGGAATGAGTAATAAACCTCAGCTGAGCTGGGGTTTATTTTTAATGATTAACTGTCTTGTCAGGTGTAATAACTTGGTGTAGAATAAATAACAATTGAAAAGGGGGAATCGACGTTGAAGAATTTTTTACAAAGAAAAAACATTGAATTATCAGCACACACATACTTGATTAATGCCTTGAGTTATATGGCGCTTGGGTTGTTCTCATCTCTGATTATCGGACTTATTATTAATACACTTGGAGAACAATTGACAAGATTTTTTGGAGATTCTGTTTTCAGTGAGTTTTTAATGGAAATGGGTACATTTGCGATGGATGGTAAAGTAGTTGGTGGGGCAATTGGTATAGCTGTTGCTTACAGTTTAAAAGCACCACCACTCGTTTTATTTTCAACGCTTTTTGCAGGTGCCTTTGGTTATAGTTTGGGTGGGCCAGTTGGGGCATATGTCAGTGTTGTTTTCGCGACTGAAGCCGGGAAAGTCATATCTAAAGAAACAAGGGTGGACATAATCTTAACACCCTTATTCACGATTGTGGTAGGATATATGGTAGGGAAATTTATTGGTCCTCCAATTGGAGCGTTTATGACAGGCTTAGGTGAAGTGATCAACTGGTCAACCGCTCAACAACCGTTTGTGATGGGCATTATTGTTGCAGTTTTAATGGGGTGGGCTTTAACCGCACCTATTTCTAGTGCAGCGATTGCGATTATGTTATCGCTTGATGGCTTAGCAGCAGGTGCAGCCGTGATTGGTTGTTCGGCGCAAATGGTCGGGTTCGCGGTGAGTAGTTATCGTGAAAATGGTGTTGGTGGATTACTTGCTCAAGGAATTGGGACGTCAATGCTTCAAGTAGCGAATATTCTGAGGCGACCACTGATTATGATTCCGCCGACGGTTGCATCAATCGTAATGGCACCAATTGGAACTGTTTGGCTTCAAATGACGAATAATCCTTCAGGCGCTGGGATGGGTACGTCGGGGTTTGTTGGTCAAGTGATGGCCTTTCAAACGATGGGCTTTACTTTCCCAGTATTTCTACAAGTTTTACTCGTTCATATTATTGGTCCTGCTATTGTTAGTTTACTTGTCTCTGAGTGGATGCGTAAGAAAGGCTGGATTAAATATGGCGATCAAGAACTTGTCTATGAATAAAATCTAGGGGGGAACGTTAGATTGGAAAACTTACAGACAGAAGCACAATTTTATCAACAGTTGGAACAAGGCAAAACCGTCTTTCTTTTTTCAGCTGATTGGTGTCCAGATTGCCGTGTAATTGAACCGATATTGCCTGAGTTAGAAGCAACATTTAGTGAACTGACATTTATCCTTGTCGATCGCGATCAATTTATTGATCTATGCATTAAATATGATATTTTTGGTATTCCAAGCTTTTTAGCATTTGATCAAGGTAAAGAAGTTGCTCGGTTTGTCAGTAAAGATCGAAAAACACGTGCGGAAATTGAGGCGTTTTTAACAAAGGTAAGTGCAGCATAAAATTAACATAGAAGATGAAGATAAAAGTACCTAATGGTGCTTTTATTTTCATCTCTTTTAAAGTCATGTTACAATGGACTATGGGATTATCAGACCTCGGAAGGGGGAGAAACAATGGCTCTAACAACGATTCAATTAAAAAAGAAACTTGACCAGATGTTTTCCGGAACAGAATGGAGAACATCATTTAAACGTGATCAAGATCAATATCGGGTAGAGTGGAAAGATACGGGTAAAGGTGTCAATATTACCTTGCCTAATCTAGTTGCTAAGTATGAACAAAATGGCGAACGTGCAATTGAGGAAATTGTTTCTCATGTTAAAAAGTCACTACAGATGATTGGTCAACAAGCCAAACTCGTTGGCAATGAAAAAAAGATTTTTCCTGTCATCCGAAGTACGTCTTTTCCAGTCGAGTCAAAGGCGGGGAAAAAATTAATCTATCATAGTCACACGGCCGAGACCCGGATTTATTATGCACTTGATTTTGGTCAAACGTATCAATTAATTGATCATGCCTTACTTGAACAGGCGAATTGGACGGAGACGCATTTAAAAGAAATCGCATTATTTAATATGAAGTCACTACCAATTGAACTAAAAAAAGATACGGTTGCTGATAATGACTTTTATTTTATTTCAGCGAATGATGGCTATGATGCAAGTCGCATTTTAAATGAAGCCTGGTTAATCGAAATGAAAGATAAGGCTAAAGGGGAGCTTGCGATTGCTGTCCCACATCAAGACACGTTAATTATTGCTGATGTCCAAAATGATATGGGTTATGATATTTTAGCACAAATGGCGATGCAGTATTTTGCTGAAGGGCGTGTGCCAATTACGGCGTTGTCTTTTCTTTTTGAAAATAGAAAGCTCGAACCGATTTTTATTTTAGCAAAGAAAAAACCAATCGATCAGAAAAACAGAGAAAAGGATGAATGAGATGGCGATTTATTATAATTCAGTTGGGATCGGTGATGTACTGCTTATCCCTTTAAAACAAGGGAATCGAGAAACAACTGACTTTCGTAAGTATGGTGATGTTATAGAGATTTATGACACGGAGTCAGAGCAAATCAATGGTTACAATATTTTTAATAGCTCGACATACCTCGAACTAACGAATGGTAAGCATGAATTAACTGAGGAATTGCAAGCTGAAATCAATCAAATTTTTGTGAAAAATGAGGCTCCAAATCTGTTAGATGTTGATTTATCACCAAAGTTTGTTGTTGGCTATGTGAAGTCAAAAGCGAAACATGAGAATGCAGACAAATTAAGTGTTTGTCAAGTTGATTTAGGTGATGAAACGGTGCAAATCGTTTGTGGTGCACCAAATGTTGATGCAGGTCAGCATGTTGTCGTTGCAAAGGTCGGTGCAATTATGCCGAGTGGATTGGAAATTAAAGCTGCCAAATTACGTGACGTTGATTCGTTTGGAATGATTTGTTCTCAGAAGGAATTAGGTTTACCTAATGCTCCTGAAGAAAGAGGGATTTATGTGTTAACGGGTGATGTTGAAGCGGGGCAACCTTTCAATTTTTAATCGATAGCTTGAAGCGTAAAGGAGCAATCACTCTTTTACGCTTTTTCTACTAAAAGTCTGTTAAAATAAGAAGTAATGATTGCAATGGAAGAGTGAAAACGAATGAGAGATAGATTTATCAATAAATTTAAACAACTATTTGCTTCTGAATCAGAGCCTGAACACAATCACGACCTGATTAATCAGCAGCAAAATAAAGCTGGAATCGAAGCGAAAGTTTCTTTCCGATATCCAAAAAAAGATTCATTTCGTTTCCCAATGCCGATTGATCAGCCAACTGTTGGTGAGTTGCAACGTGAAGCTAAACGACGTAATCGAGATTTTCACAATGAAAAAGTTGAAGAAACAACTAAGAAACGTCCGTTTAAACCTTCAGATTTTGCATCTCCAATTCATGGGCTGCAACAGTTTGATTCGAGTAATCATCATGATCAGCCACTAGAAAAACCAGCATTTTTAAGGCGAGATCGCGAGATGCGTTTGAAGGATCGATCCGTTAAAACGCTTGATCAATCTGGGAAAGTCGAGAATGAGAGTGAAAAAGTTCAGGCTACAATTGAACATACTTCTTTAATAAAAGAACGACAAGAGAGTAGATTAGCGAGAAGAAATCGTCGTCAGGTAGCCGACGAACAGATTAACGCTGCTGAGTTAGAGTCAAACCTTGATTTAAATGAAGCTAACGTTGAGGAAACAGTCAACGAGACAATAGTCGATCGTGAAATTAAAAAAGATTCTAAACCGTATAATGTGATCATGACACCGAGTGACAAACGTAGGTTAGAAGAAAAAAAGCGTCAGCAGAAACAGACTTCTAAGCAAGATATGCCTAGCTTACATTTGCTTAATGATCATTCAGATGGCTTGCATCAAGATCAAAATTGGATTCGGGAGCAATCTGAGAAATTAACAGCAACCTTAGCTGAATTTAACGTAAATGCACATGTCGTCAATGTCATGCAGGGACCAACTGTAACCAGGTTTGAGATCAAACCTGAGACTGGCGTTAAGGTGAGCAAAGTTCGTAATTTAAGTGATGATATTAAGTTAAATATGGCTGCTAAAGATATTCGGATCGAAGCGCCGATTCCAGGGAAAAATGCGATCGGGATTGAGATTCCAAATCAAGTGGCTTCTCCTGTTAGTTTACATGAAATTTTTGCAACGGATCGGTTTAAAGAAGCTAAGTCACCATTAACAATTGGTCTAGGCTTAGACATATCGGGAAGTCCAGTTGTGACTGATATTCATAAAATGCCACATGGCTTAATTGCTGGCGCAACAGGATCAGGGAAGAGTGTATGCATCAATACAATTTTGGTTTCATTAATTTTTAAGGCAACACCGAAAGATGTGCGCTTATTATTAATTGATCCAAAGATGGTGGAGCTTGCATCATATAACGATATCCCTCATCTTGTTTCACCTGTAATTACTGATGTAAAGGCAGCAACACAGGCATTGAAGTGGGCCGTTGAAGAGATGGAAGAGCGCTATCAAAAATTTGTTCAGACGGGTGCTCGTGATATTGAACGCTATAATCAAAAAATGGTCGAGCAAGCTCGCGGTGAAGAAAAAATGCCTTATCTAGTGATCGTTATTGATGAGCTAGCCGATCTGATGATGATTGCACCGCAAGATGTCGAAGATTCTATTAGCCGAATTGCCCAGAAAGCTCGTGCTTGTGGGATTCACTTATTGCTTGCGACACAGCGACCGTCAGTTGATGTGATCACCGGATTAATTAAAGCAAATATACCAACAAGAATTGCTTTCAGTGTCGCTTCCCAAATTGATTCACGAACAATTATTGATCAAGGTGGGGCTGAACGTTTATTAGGGAAAGGTGACATGTTATTCGTTGAAAACGGTGCGAGACATCCATTGCGGATTCAAGGTGCCTTTGTTTCTGATGAAGAAATTGATCGAATCACGGCTGACGCTAGAAAACGAGAGCAGGTTGAATACCTCTTTCAACAAGAAGACTTGTTAGAAAAAATTGAGCAAGAAGAAAGTGAAGATGAACTTTATGATGAAGTTGTTGCATTCGTCATCGATCATAATAGTGCATCAACATCACTTTTACAGCGACGCTTTAAAATCGGTTACAACCGTGCTGCTAGATTGATTGACACATTAGAGTATAACGGGATCATATCTGGTCAAAATGGTAGTAAGCCACGAACCATCTTAGCAACAAAAGAAGACTATAGTTGATCCAGAGTATCTAGGTAATAATTATGCTTGAGTAATCAACTGATTTCTTATATGATAAACAAAATGAATCCAAACTCTAAGATAAGTTAATGAGGTGTGATACCAATGGAAAAAGAATTCGCAAGGAAACTAAATGGCGAAATTGATCGTTTAACAAATGAAACCTTTAAATTCGATCAACGCCTTAAAGAAGGTTGGTTCTCGGCTGTTTACTTTCTAAAAACAAAAGAAATAGCTGAAAAAACAAAACCTAATAATGAAGTCGTCATGCAGTTTTTTCAAAAAGATGAAGCTGTTTTATGTGGAACGGATGAAGCGATTGCTTTACTACATACATTTGCAGACAATCCAGAAGAACTTGAAATTCACTCGTTAAAAGATGGTGACAAAATTTCACCATTCGAAACAGTCCTGACAATTAAAGGATCATATCAATCGTTTGGTTATTTAGAAGGTGTCATCGACGGTATTTTAGCAAGAAGAACATCTGTTGCAACAAATGTGTATAATGTTGTAAAAGCGGGTAGAGCATCAGGGAAACAAAAACCAATTATCTTCATGGGTGATCGAGATGATCATTATACGCAACAAGCTGGTGATGGTTACGCGGCCTTTATTGGAGGTTCTACAGCCCAAGCCACTCACGCAATGAATGAATGGTGGGGTAAAACAGGAATGGGAACAATGCCACACGCATTAATCCAGCTCTTTGAAGGTGATACTGTCGCTGCGGCAAAAGCCTATCACGATGTCTATCCTGAAGATGACTTAACTGTCTTAATTGATTATAATAATGATGTCATAACGGATGCTCTAAAAGTAGCCCGTGAATTTGGTGAGACTTTAAAATGTGTTCGCCTTGATACATCAGGAAATATGGTTGATAAATATTTCTTAAGAAATGCACATTTGCTTGGTAAATTTGATCCACGTGGAGTGAATCCGGAATTGATTTTTGCTTTACGTAAAGCATTAGACGATGAAGGCTACCAGCACGTTAAAATCATGGCTAGCGGTGGTTTTACCGAAGAAAAAATTCGCATGTTTGAAAAGAGAAATGTCCCAGTTGATCTCTATGGAGTAGGCAGAAACTTATTAGATATTAATATTGGTTTCACAGGTGATAACGTTGTCCTTAATGGCAAGCCTGTATCAAAAGCAGGACGTCAACAACAACCAAATCCAAGATTGGAAAAAGTAGATTATAAAAAATAATTGCTGTTCAATCTGTGATATGACTCAAATTATCGAAGTGCAACTGTCAGTGAGACCTTGACTGATTGAAGTTTCACGTTATGTTATAATAACTTATTGGGTAATAATTGTTAGTTTTAAATTTTGTTAGTAGAAAACCTTGGAGGTACACATTTATGACGACTTACCATTTTATTGGCATTAAAGGAACAGGTATGAGTGCACTCGCCCATATCTTGTATGACGCTGGTAAAAGTGTTCAAGGTTCAGATGTCAAAAAAACATTTTTCACAGATGCAGCATTAAATGAAAAAAATATTCCGATTTTACCATTTTCGAAAGAGAATATAAAAGAAGGCTATACGATTATTGCTGGTAACGCATTTAACGATGACCATGAAGAAATTGTTGAGGCAAAAAAATTAGGTTTACCGATCTATCGTTACCATGATTTTCTCGGAGAATGGATGAAAAATTATAAAAGTGTTGCTGTCACAGGCTCACATGGTAAAACATCGACAACAGGTTTGTTAGCTCATGTTTTAAGTGAAACACATCCGATCTCTTATTTAATCGGTGATGGCACGGGCTTGGGTCACCAAGAAAGTGATTATTTTGTTTTTGAAGCATGTGAATATAAGCGCCACTTTTTGGCGTATGAACCTGACTACTTAATCATGACCAATATTGATTTTGACCACCCAGATTATTTTTCGAGTATTGATGATGTTTTTTCGGCATTTCAAGAGATGGCTGAAAAAGCGAAACAAGGCATTATTGCATATGGTGATGATGACTATTTGCAAAAGATTCAAGCGAAAGTTCCCGTTGTTTATTATGGCTTCAGTGATACGAATGATTTTCAAGCAAAAAATGTGACTGAAGTAAAAGAGGGCACACAATTTGACGTTTATGTTCGGCACAACTTTTTTGACACTTTCACGATCCCAATGTATGGAAATCACAATATTTTGAATGCATTGGCAGTGATTGCACTCTGTCATTATGAAGGGATGACTGCAGAGGAAATGAAGCACCTCGCCACATTTGCCGGTGTGAAGCGTCGTTTTTCTGAGCAAAAACTAAATGATCAAGTCATCATTGATGATTATGCACATCATCCGAAAGAGATTGAAGTTACAATTGAGTCTGCTCGGAAGAAGTATCCAGAGCGTAAAGTAACGGCCATTTTTCAGCCACATACGTATACGAGAACAAAAATATTTCTCAATGAATTTGCAGAGGCTTTAAAACTAGCAGATGAAGTATTTTTATGTGATATTTTTGGTTCAGCACGTGAAGCAGATAAAAAATTATCGATTGAAGATTTACAAGTTTTAATTCCTAATAGTAAGATTTTGACCCTTGAAACGACTGAACAGTTAAAAGCTAATCGAGACGGTATCCTCGTTTTTATGGGCGCAGGCGATATTCAAAAATTCCAACAAGCATATAAAGGAATAGCGACAGATAGCTAAAGTAAAACCGCTCAAGAACAAGTCATTAATTATTGGATCATTGAGCGGTTTTTTTCCATGTATAAACATGCTAAATTAAGATCATTTTATAATATGGGAATGTTTATTAGTTATTTAAAAGGGTAAATATCAGTAGATTAAAAATAAAAATTACATATAAAAGGAGTCGATCAATTCAATGGAAAATTTATTGTACATTTCAGCAATAATTTTCGCGCTAGCTTTCGTGGCGCTTGTTGTATACCTCATTAAAGTATTAAAAGAAACTGAGCGAACGATGGGAAGCGTCGCTAACACACTTGAAGGCCTTGAAAAACAAATGGAGGGTATCACAACAGAGACGACACTATTATTAAATCGAACAAATGCTTTAGCTGATGATATTAGTGACAAATCACAACGTTTAAATGGTTTAGTCGATAGTGTTACTGGTTTGGGTACAACGATTACTGGCTTTAATCAATCACTGCAACAATTTTCAAATTCAGTGACTGGAATTGCATTAGATAATAAAGAAGAAACTGCTCAACTCGTTAAATGGGGAACTGTTATTATGGAACTGATTAACAAACGTAGAAGTAAAAAGAATAATCAATTATAATGAATCATAATGATAAAATAGGAGGAATTTAAAAATGACAAACAAATCGAATGACAATATTAATGCAAAAGATTTCTTAATCGGATCATTAGTCGGTACACTAGTAGGTGCTTCATTAGCACTTTTATTTGCCCCTAAATCAGGGAAAGAATTACGAGGTGACATTAATAAAGGTGCACATGAATTGAAAGATAAAGCTGTTGAGTTAAAAGATGTCGCTTATGAGAAGACCGATGAATTTAAAAAATATGCTAAAGAACAATCAGCACACATACAAGATATCGTTACTGAGAAAAAACAAGAATTTGAAGAAAAGTATCAAGAGACAAAAAATATGATTAAAAATAAAGCAGAAGAAGCGAAAAAGAAAGCTAAAGATAATGTCGCTGAAGTTACAGATAAAGCTGAGGATGTTAAAGATCAAGCAACAAAAAAAGCTGAAGCAGCCGTAGAAGCTTCAGAGAAAGTAAAAGACGCGATCGAAGAAGCAGCAGAAGACATAAAAGAAAAGTAATCAACAAAAAACGAATCTCAAAATGGGATTCGTTTTTTGTTGATTATAAAATCTGTTAATTGTGGATGAACTTCGTGCTTGTCACATAGCTAAGGATCGCTTTATGAGCAATGTCTAACAGTTTATCGTATTAAAGCAATTATAAGTCAGATCCCCGACGAATAGCTCATAATCGTTAGAGATCGTCCTGATTCAGAGTGTGATCTCTGATGAATAGCTCATAATCGTTAGAGATCGTCCTGATTCAGAGTGTGATCTCTGACGAATAGCTCATAATCGTTAGAAATCGTCCTGATTCAGAGTGTGATCTCTGACGAATAGCCCATAATCGTTAGAGATCGTCCTGATTTAGAGTGTGATCTCCGACGAATAGCTGATAATCGTTAGAGATCGTCCTGATTCAGAGTGTGATCTCTGATGAATAGCACCTATTCGTTCCCCCTATAATGATTTTCCAACGAGACAGGGCATGATTAGCTCATATCACGATTTTTGTATCCTTTTCATAGGATTTATAGATATGAAAGAATTCCTCTTTATATTGAGATACTTTAATTAGGCTTAGATGTCTCAACATAGTGCGAAGACCTACCTTGTGATATGAAGTCATATTATTTGTTAAAAAGTAATTTCAATTTCATCGTTTTCATTTAGTGGGTCAAGGAATGTCGCTGGTTCGCCATTTCTTTGAATCGTAAGATTTCCTTTAACCTTGGAAAGATCGATTGAAACAAAGCGAAATAAATCTTGAAAAATAAATGATTGATCATCGACTTCACGCACTGTTAATTTTGCACCAGACTGAACTGGATCATTGTCGGACAGTGGTTGATTGTTTTGCTCGAGAACAGCCACAGTTTTATCAAGTGTAACGCGCTCACCATTGTAGACAACATTTAACTTGGCTTTAGTTTTTAGCTTAAATGCTGTGAGTATATCTCTAGCAGTTACCTTTTTACTCGGTGTATATGTGATATGATCATTTGGTTTCAAACTTTGGTTTAGATCTGCACGTTTATTATTAATCCTAAGTTGTGCCGAGAATTGTTCGAGCTCGACATTTTGTTCATTGAGGAAGACTGTATACTTATCCAAATCAACTAAAACAAATTCTTTTCCAGCTGTTTTAAGCCAATCAAGTAATATTTTTGAATTTTTTATAGTAACGTCGTCATGATCTTGTAAAATATAGTCACGAGACACTTTCGTTTGATTCACATAAAGACTCGGTTCAACTTGAAAGGTTTCGCCATTAAATCTGATTGGGAATTGATCAAAATCATCGACTACCTCTTTGATCGTGACAACTGGTTCTTCTCCATCCTCACCTTTCGTAACATGCAAAATATCACCGTGTTTGATTGGATGATCAACTTTTATTGGTTGACCGTTTAAATTAACTTTAGGTGGTTCTCCATATGTACCAGGTAAGGTAATCTGTTGATTATTAAATGTAATCATATAAGCCATCCCAGGGCGACCATACATTTTATCGATATGAATGCCTGCTGCTAATAAACAGTCGCCTACAGTGAGCTGTTTCATATCAAAAAGACGAACTGCCCGATCATTAACCGTCACACTAATATAATGGACCGGATTTTGTTGAGCGGCTACTCCGATCCCAATAGGTGTAATAAACATTGGTCCGGGTGGGATTTCTATCAGTGATTCAAAGTTTTGAATCGCATCAACACCACGAGTGGCGACCCGATTATTAGGTAAATTTAATGTTGTTGCGATCGCTTCTGTTATTTTTGGTGTTAAACTTCCACCACCAACGAGCATGACCGCCATTGGCGAGCGATTGTTTAATGAAAAAATCTTATCAGCAATCTCTTGCGCCAATTTTTCAATCGCAGGTTTAATATTCTTGGATAAAGAATCGATTGTAACAGTTTGTTCAAACCCGAGGATATCAGTAACATTTGCTTCACCGCGATCCGTTAATTCACGTTTAATCCGTTCAGCTTCATTAAAATCTAATAAATAATGATCACTGATTGCTTCGGTTATCTCATCACCAGCTTTAGAAACCATGCCATATGCTGTAATCGTACCCTCATCTGTTATTGCAATATCACTTGTACCTGCGCCGATATCAACTAGCGCTACATTTAAGCGACGCATTGATTCTGGTACTAACACATTAATCGCAGCAATCGGTTCTAATGTTAGTGCAGCCATTTCTAAATCAGCACGTTGTAATGCTGATAATAAAGATTCAACAACGATCTTTGGTAAGAAAGTTGCAATGATTTCTACTTCAGCGAGTTCACCTTGTTGATCAATTAATGATCCGATATTTGCTTGGTCGAGGCGGTATTGTAGCACAGAGTAGCCCACGCAATAATAAGGGATTTGATTATTTTTATTATTCTCTTCAATTGCAAGGTCATGCTGTGCTTGTTGAACGGCACTTAATTCTAAGAATAAAATGTCCTCTTTATTCATTAATGGATGTTGATCGATTGTTTTTGTTATCGATGTGCGTTTTGTTTTTAATGCTCGTCCTGCAGCTGCGACACTCACTTTTGTTAATTGAATTGAGTTTCTTTCTTCTAATTCAGTTTTAACTCGTCTGATCACTTCAGAAACAAGAACGACATCATGTATTTGCCCGTCTAGCATTGAGCGTTCCGCGTGTTCATGCATGACATAATCAATTAATTTGTATTTTTTTCCGTTAGCTTCTAGGAGCAATCCGATGACTGATCTCGTTCCAATATCGAGAGTAAAAATTATGTTTTCCATTGCAATTTATCCTTTCTTCTCTGATACTTATCGATCTAAGTTTAACAGATTTAAAATGACATATAACCTAATTATAATGGAGTTTAACAGGTCTGTACAATAAGTATCGTCATGAACATCAGCTTGTTTATTCTGATTAATTAAGAGAAAATACAAAATATTTAAACAATATAGTGACAAGTGCTGTTTTTTTAGCTATAATGAATTTTAATTCTTATTTAATTGGTAAATCTATTATTATTTTTACTGAATCAAATTTGATTTGGTTTATGAGTGTAAAACAAAAAACATTAAGGAATAGGGGGATTTTAAGTGAGTAAGACTGAGTTAGAGCAATTAAGAGAAGAGTTAGATGGTGTTAACCTAGAAATACTAGAGTTGATTAACAAACGAGGTGAGCTTGTTAAGCAAACTGCACAAGCAAAAGAAAACCATGGTGCTGACAAAAAGTATGACCCTGTTCGAGAGCGTGACATGTTGGAGCGAATTAAGAAAAATAACGAAGGTCCATTTAAGGATGCAACTATTATTCATTTGTTTAAAGAAATTTTTAAGGCTGGTTTAGAGTTACAAGAAAAAGATCATAGTAATGATTTACTTGTTTCTCGAAAAAGGAAAACTGAAAACACGATTATTGATGTCAATGGTGCTAAATTTGGCAATGGTGAACCACATTACATCTTTGGTCCATGTGCAGTTGAAAGTTACGACCAAGTAGCTCAAGTTGCAGAGCAGATTAAAAATAAGGGCCTGAAGATTATTCGTGGTGGTGCGTTTAAACCTAGAACGTCACCATATGATTTCCAAGGACTCGGGTTTGATGGGCTAAAAATATTGAAGGAAATTGCTGATGAGTATGATTTAGCTGTTGTTAGTGAAATTGTTAGTCCTTCAGATGTAGAAAAAGCTGCTGAGTACTTAGATATGATTCAAATTGGTGCACGTAATATGCAAAACTTTGAATTACTAAAAGCAGCAGGAGAAGTGAACAAACCGATCGTGCTTAAGCGAGGCATGTCAGCGACTGTTTCTGATTTTATCAATGCAGCAGAGTATATTCACTCACGTGGTAATGGTGAGATTATCTTATGTGAGCGCGGAATTAGAACATATGAGACATCAACTAGAAATACATTAGATATTACTGCTGTTCCAATTTTAAAACAAGAAACGCATTTACCAGTCATTGTAGATGTTACTCACTCTACAGGACGTCGGGATTTACTTATCCCTGCGGCTAAGGCAGCCTTGGCAATTGGTGCAGATGGTGTGATGGCAGAAGTGCACCCTGATCCAGCTGTTGCTCTATCAGATGCACAACAGCAAATGGACTTTGATCAATTTGATCAATTTTACTCAGAAGTAGTTAATAAAAAATAAGAGCTAAGACCTAATTATTCACCTTTTAAAGGGGTTAATTAGGTCTTTTCTTTTGCTTTGAAAAATATTAACAGACTTGTGACAATTAATTTGCTATACTGTTAAATAGATAATATGGGAATAAACTGTCGAATAAAAATTTTATTATCTCGGAAATGAGCGATCATTCCCGGAGAAAAGTTAGTTTCTTATATTGCTATTATGTAATTAAAACCATACTGAACAAGTATGGAAAGAGCTTATCTATGCTATACTGTAACTACCAAATAAGCTAATAAATTAATGGAGGTTGATGAGATGAACGTAACAATATACGACGTTGCACGAGAGGCAAATGTATCAATGGCTACCGTTTCAAGAGTTGTTAACGGAAACCCAAATGTTAAGCCGGCAACACGTAAAAAAGTTTTGAAAACAATTGAAGAATTAGGGTATCGTCCGAATGCTGTAGCAAGAGGTTTAGCTAGTAAGAGAACAACGACTGTAGGTGTGATTATTCCCGATATTTCAAATATGTTTTTCTCTGAATTAGCACGTGGAATTGATGATATTGCAAACATGTATAAATACAACATTATTTTGAGTAACTCTGATCAAAATATTGACAAAGAAATCAAACTAATTAATACGATGCTTGAAAAACAAGTGGATGGCATCGTCTATATGGGAAGCCGATTGACAGATGAGCATTTGAAAGAGTTTAAAACATCTCCTGTGCCAATCGTTCTAGCTGCAACGATTGAACCAACGAATGCCATTCCATCTGTTAATATTGATTATGAAGAAGCGGGTTATGAAGCAACGAAACTATTGATTGATAATGGTCACACAAAGCTTGCGTTTGTAACAGGACTTGATGAAACAACGGCTAACAAAGCTAAACATCAAGGCTTTGTACAAGCGCTTGAAGAAATTGAGCAAACGGTTGATCAGACTAATGTATTTCGTGGTGATTTAAGTTATCAATCTGGACTTAAAGCTGTTGAATCATTATTTGATCAAACAGAAAAACCGACAGCAATATTTGCTGCTTCTGATGAAATTGCTTTGGGCGTGATCCATGGTATTCAAGATCTCGGCTTAAATGTACCAGCGGATGTTGAAGTAATTGGCTTTGATAATACACGCTTGGCAATGATGATTCGTCCAACACTATCGACTGTTGTTCAACCTGTTTATGACATTGGAGCGGTTGCAATGCGCTTATTAACAAAATATATGAACAAAGAAGAAGTAGAAGAATCGAACGTGATTTTGCCACATCAAATTATTAAAAGAAGCTCAACAAAATAAAAAAATTTCCGATAATACAAGTATTAGTCATTCAATTTTGATGACATTAGGAAATAGATAAGTATTTATGTTGGGGAGAGAGTATATGAAACGTAGAGATATTTTAACATCATTGGGTATAGTGTTTGGACTTCTAATGATTTCTTACGGAATATTTTCAAGTGCTGGGTTATTTGGATTTTTAAGCTTTGTTGACGTACCATCATTTATTATTGTTTTCGGTGGTGTTATCGCAGGAATCCTAATTAACTTTAATTTCAGTCAAGTTAAATTAATGGGTAGGGTTGTTAGGGAATCATTTAAGAAAAATCATTATGATTTACCTGAGTTAATTTCACTGTTTGAACGATTATCTGAAAGAGCACGACGAGAAGGTTTGCTATCATTAGAGAATGAATTAGAAGAAGTAGAAGATCCTTTTATTAAGAAAGGCGTTTTACTTGCAATTGATGGGATTGAGCCCGAAGTGATTCAAGACATTATGAATGCAGAAATTATCGCAATGGAAGATCGCCATACCAATGGCCGTAAAATATTAGAAAAAGCGGGAGAGTATGCTCCGGCTTGGGGAATGGTTGGAACATTAATCGGACTCGTATTAATGCTCAAGGACTTAAATGACCCGTCGATGTTAGGCCCGCAGATGGCCGTTGCATTGATTACAACGTTTTATGGGGTTGTTTTAGCTAACCTTATCTTCTTACCGATGGCAGGTAAGCTTGAATTAAAGTCGGAAGAGGAAGTTTTTATGAAGCAAGTTATTATCGAGGGTGTTATTGGTGTTCAATCTGGACAAAATCCACGTATACTTAAAGAGAAACTAAGTGCATTTTTATCGAGCGATATGAGAAAACGAAGTAAAAATGCAAATGACGACTCCTTGGAGGAATTTAACAATGAAACGTCGTGAAAAAAAATCTCCTAAGGGTAGTCCAGCTTGGATGACTACATACTCAGACATGGTTACTCTCATTTTAGTTTTCTTTGTCTTGTTGTTTTCTATGTCACAAATTGATGTTGCTAGGTTTGAAGCATTAGTGGAATCGTTTCGGAATCGTAATATTATCTTTGATAACAATTCATCAGCAATTGATTTCGAAAATACAACGGAAAGTGCTACAACCCGTGAGCAAACTACAGATTTAGAGAAGGATAATTTTTTAGGGTCAGAAGGATTAACACAAAACCAAAAGTCCTTAGAGCAACTATTAAGTGAAGTCGAAGGTTTTCTTGAGGAAAATCAACTACAAGATGTGATCACAGCAAATCGAACAGATCAAGGTGTTGTTCTAATTTTACAAGAACGCCTTCTATTTGATACTTCTAAAGCTATAATCAAATCAGAGGCTAGACCATTTTTAGATAAAGTGGCATTGTTACTTAGTAATATACCTAATAATATTCGTGTTGAAGGCCATACAGATAATAGGCAAATTTCTACAGTTCAATACCCGTCGAACTGGGAGTTATCTGGTGCTAGAGCTAGTAGTGCAATCCGTTATTTAGTGGATACAGGAAAAGTTGATCAAGAGCGATTTGTGTCAATAGGTTATGGAGAAACTCGACCTATTGTGCCTAATGATTCCCCTGAAAACTGGCAAAAAAATCGACGAGTGGAAATTGTAATCCTAGAAGTAACAGAAGATCAAAACTAAACAACTATAAAAAAGCACCTAGTGATTGGTTTATCTCCATCCACTAGGTGCTTTTTCGTTGTTAATTAATCATCCTCATCTGAGCTGGGAGGATTTCCATTATTGTTGTCTGCACCACTTTGACCATCAGTATCATTGTTGCCGTTATTACCACTAGAGGTGTTCCCATTATTACCTTCATTACCAGCGTTAGCGTTGTTATCATCTTCATCGGATTCCTCTTCAAAGTCACCGTCAATATAAACGGCGCTTGGTTCAGATTCTCTTCCGAAGTAATCAACTGCGACAACCAAATATACAGCATTGCGATTGCCGACATTCAGTTCAGTTTCTGTTGATGAATCAATAAGTTTGAATTCATTGTCATCAGGATTTGGTGATCGATAGATACGATAGCCGACAATATTTTTACTTGATGGCGCATTCCAACTTAGTGTATTCCCTGATTTAGCTAATGATCGAGGTGCACTTGGTGCTGTACCTGTATCTTCAATATCACTTGCTTCTAATTCAGGAAATTCAATCCCTTCCCAAGCGGAATTATTAAAAGGAATAAGTTGACTGATATCATTAAGTTGATCATAATTCATGTCACTTAACCATTCTGGATTGAATATGATTCCATCACCTTGAATGAATTCATTTGGTGTTTGATCACCTGGTATAACAGCTTTACCGTCGACCATAACATAGTTTCCCTCGATTACACTATAGTCATTAGCAGTAGGAGCATAACTTGCGTTGAATAGATCGGATCCTACTAAACCAAGAGATCGGGTAATCTCCGAAGGTTGTAATCCTGAGACTAACGAGAATGACCGAGAAACAAGGCCACTAGGTTGCTGGAATCGCTTAGTTGGTGCCATTAGCTCTGGATCAATATCAGTAGCAGCATTAACTAACTCTGCCCAATAGACTTGATTACGGGTACTAAAACTGGAATCTAATGTTTGGCGATAACCATAGCCCATCCAAGTTCCAAGAGTGACGTTTGGATTAGTTGCAACAAACCAAATATCAACAAAGCTATCTGAAGTTCCTGTTTTTCCTGCCCAATCAACATTAGGATATCTTAAGTTTGCACGTGCTGTTCGTCCTGTTCCATTTGTCAAAACATCGCGCATCACGTCAATCATAAGATAACTTGTTTGAGGACTAAATACTTCAACTGGTTCACTGCTGTGTTGATAAATAAGTTCACCATCAATCGTTTCAATTTTTTCAATCATATAACCTTCAGTAAAGGATCCGTTGTTGGAAAATGTTGAAAACGCACTTGTATTTTCTTCCACTGTAGCTTCAAATGTGCCAAGAGAATTTGATGCATACGAATATCTGTTTTCTGGGAAATGATCAAAGCCCATTTTGACTAAGTAATCAGGCACAGGATTATGATTTGCTAACAAGTCAATATAGCCATAAGCAGTTGAAACATTATAAGATTGAACTAAGGCTGTTCTGGCTGTTACGAGTCCATAAAATCGATGACTTAAAAAGTTTGTTGGACTCCAAGGGTCTGCGCTCCCTTCAAAAGTAAAAGAAACATCTGGAAGAATTGAACCAGGTTGAAGGGTTCCTTCTTCAAATGCTGGACCATAAACAAGAATTGGTTTTGCCGTACTCCCAACTTGTCGTCTGGCTGTTCCAACCGCAAAGTTCACATTATCTCGTTCGAAATCTCGTCCTGCAACGAATGCCAAAATAGCACCAGTATCATTTTTTCTTAAAACAGCCCCTACTTGTTGTTGTTGTACAAGTGGTACGAGTTCTTCCGTTTCAGGATCTTCAGTCATAATTGTTCTCGTTTCATTGCCTTCACGAACAATCGCTATTTTATCGCGTCCAAAATTATTAAAATTTGCAGTCACTTCTTGAAATTTATCGTAAATTTCTTTATTAATAGTTGTGTGAATTTTGTAGCCACCTTGTGACAATTCACGTGCAGCGTAAATCTGGTATTGCTCATTTAATTCTGCGCTTGACTCTAATTCTTCAAGTGTATAGCCATCTTCTAATGCAAGCTTTTCTTTAAAAATTCTTTCAACACGGCGACGAACTTCTTCAGATAAATAAGGGTACTCATCGTATGTTGTTGGTAATCGCTCTGCTAGGCTACCAATTAGATCAAATTCAAGTGCTTCTTGGTACTGTGCTTCAGTAATGTAGCCAGCGGAAAGCATCCTTGAAAGCACTGTTTCCATTCGACTTAACCCAGCCTCAAGTCCTTCTTCAGATTTAACTGTACCAACGTTTGTAAAAGGACTATAACCAATCGGACTTTGTGGTAAGCCTGCTAAAAATGCGGCTTGAGCAAGATTAACTTCATCTGCATCAACGCCAAAGATTCCTTGTGCGGCAGTTTGAATCCCAGCAATATTGCGTCCGTTCGAATTACGCCCAAATGGGGAAATATTTAAATAAGCCTCAAGAATTTCGTCTTTTTCCATAAAATTTTCTAACCGCATCGCTAATACAATTTCTTTTGCTTTTCGATCAAATGACACTTCGTTCGTTAAAATTTGATTTTTAATAATTTGCTGTGTCAATGTACTTCCACCTGTTTGAACATTAGATCCAGTTACTTCTTGAAACACAGCTCTTAAAATCGCTTTTGGAACAATCCCTTCATGTGTTTCAAAATATTCATCCTCGGTCGCAATTAATCCATTGATGATGTCTTGAGAAACTTTGTCTAATGTTGTCACGTCTCTGTGGAGGTCAGAACTAACTTCGCCTAAAAAGACATTATTAGCGAAGTAAATTTCTGATGTTTCTTCATAATTATAGATTGCACTAACCATTTCTTCACTTGAGCGCAACGGTTCGTCTTTAATGAGTGAGGCAAAATAACCCGCTCCAATTCCTCCGATAAAGAAGAAGAATAGCAATCCAATTACAAGAAAGAAGAGGATGATATTCCAAATCACATCATAGGAAACACGAAAGAATCTTTGAATCATTCCTTTATCGATAAAAGTCTTAATTCCTTGTCCAATTTGTTTTAATTTATCTTGAAAGTTCATATAATAACCTCCTAAATTTCCACCTCATATTATAACATATTTACTAGTTTGTCATTCCCTTTTTATTAATAAATTTAAATAACCCCTTGCCTTTGTCAGCAAAATGTGATAATAATAGTTAAAATATATAAATTTAAGTGATGAAAGAATCGAGTAGTTTTATTACCGCTACGGATAGAGAGCTGATGGTCGGTGTAAATCAGTGTAAGTAATAAAGCGAATTACAATTCTTGAGCTTTTCCTTTATGTAATGGATAAGGGACGGTACGTGATGTATCGTTATCAAAATGAAGTGGCAATTTTTAATTGCAACGAGGGTGGTACCGCGAGTAGATCTCGTCCCTTTTTCGGGATTTGATCTACTTTTTTTGTTTGGATTTTTAATGACAAAGGAGAATGACAAATGGATATTATTAAAGATTTAGAACTTAGGGGACTCGTTCAACAAACAACGGATTATGAAGGATTGAAAAAACATTTAGCTGAAAACGTTGTGACAATGTATTGTGGATTTGATCCAACGGCCGATAGTCTTCATATTGGTCACTTAGTTCCTGCTTTAATCTTAAAAAGATTTCAAATAGCAGGACATCGTCCAATTGCCTTAATTGGTGGTGGGACTGGAATGATTGGTGATCCAAGTGGTCGAACAAGTGAACGTCAATTAAATGATGTTGAAACAGTTAACTATTTTAGTGAACAAATACAAAAACAACTTGCTAATATTCTTGATTTTGATGATGAACAAAACGGGGCAGTCGCCCGGAATAATGGGGAATGGCTAGGTGAGTTAAAAATCATTGATTTTTTACGCGACACTGGAAAACATTTTGGTGTGAATTACATGTTGGCTAAAGATTCCGTTCAGTCACGACTCGAACAGGGGATTAGTTTTACCGAGTTTAGCTACATGATCTTACAATCATATGACTTTATGAACCTGTTTGAACGGGAAAATTGTACATTACAAATTGGTGGAAGTGACCAGTGGGGTAACATTACGGCAGGGATGGAGTTAATTCGTCGTACACGTGATGAAGAAGTTAAAGTCTTTGGGTTAACTGTGCCATTGATTACGAAAGCAGACGGTACGAAATTTGGTAAAACAGCTGGTGGAGCAGTATGGTTAGATCCTGAAAAAACAACACCATATGAATTTTACCAATTTTGGATCAACACTGATGACCGCGATGTGATCAAATTTTTGAAATACTTTACATTCTTATCACACGCTGAAATTGAAGCATTAGCTGCTGAACTAGAGCAAGCACCAGAAAAAAGACTTCCACATCGCCGCTTAGCTGAAGAATTAACGATTCTTATTCATGGAGAAGAAGCTTTACGACAAGCAGAAAGAATTACTGACGCATTATTTAGTGGGGACATTAAGCAACTAAATGCGACTGAAATTAAACAAGGCTTTAAAGATGTACCAACTGTAAAAATGGAAAAAGAAGCAAAACCATTAGTTGATCTTTTAGTTGAGGCAAAAATCTCTTCATCTAAACGACAAGCACGGGAAGATATTACAAATGGTGCGATTTACATTAATGGTGAGCGACAACAAGAACTTCACTATGAATTAACAGACGCTGATCGAATTGACGATCAATTTACGATCATCCGCAGAGGAAAGAAGAGATATTTCTTATTAGACTTTAATTAAAATTGAATCACTTTAATGATCACGAAAAGGAACATTTTGATTAGTGAAACAGCATCTCATAGAGGTGCTGTTTTTGTTAAATATTGTGATCACAATAAATTTGAAAGTTAGCATTCATGTAAGATCCGAAAAATTAGTTATTTTCTGAAAATTTATTACTTTATCTAATTAGATTTGATATAATTGTGATTAATCATATTAAAAGGGGGACAATTTTTTTGAAAAAGATCTTAAAAGTGTTAATTGTTTTATTAGTGGCTGGATTTATGACAGCTTGTAGCGGGGGAACAACTTCTGATCATGTTGAAGTAACGTTACCAGTATCATTCGTTGGTGAAGGGGTAGATGTAACAATACTAGAAGCTGAAGCAGAGGAAATGGGGATTGAAGAAGTTACGCTTAATGATGACGGTTCAATCACATATGAAATGACTAAAGAAGTCCACAATGAATGGATGGAAGAAATCAAAACAGAGATTAACAACTCGATTACTGAAATGGTTGAGAGTGGAGATTTTGTATCAATCAAAGACATTACTGCAAATGATGATTACACAACATTTACGATGACGGTTGATCAAGAAGCTTTCGAAAATAGCTTTGATGGTTTTGCCGCATTTGGGCTCGGTATATCTAGCTCATTTTATCAATTACTAGATGGAAAAGATCCTGAAAGTTATAGTGTGACGATTGATGTTGTCGATGAAGCAAGTGGAGAAGTCATCGATACGACGGTTTTCCCGGATGATTTAGATAATCTAGGGGAAGAGTAAGCTGTTTGATAGTATAATGTCGATTTAATCGAAAAAAACCTTGAACATCGTCTGAAGATGTTCAAGGTTTTTAAGTTGGAAGTGATTATCTTGAGTACCACTCAACAATAAGTGCTTCATTAATTTCTGCTGGTAATTCAGCACGCTCTGGGTAACGTGAGTATGTGCCTTCTAAGTTATCAGCGTTGAAAGTTAAATACTCAGGTACAAAAGCGTTAGCTTCCAGTGATTCTTCGATAATTGCAAGCTTACGTGACTTTTCACGAACGCTTATCGTTTGTCCTGGTTCAACAAGGTAAGATGGAATGTCAACACGACTACCATCTACAAGGATATGTCCGTGGTTCACTAATTGACGAGCTTGGCGACGTGTGCGTGCTAAGCCTAAGCGATAAACGATATTATCCAAACGTGACTCTAATAGGATCATAAAGTTTTCACCGTGAACCCCTTTAACTTTAGCAGACTTGTTGAAAAGTGTTCTAAACTGACGCTCATTTAAACCGTACATGAAGCGTAATTTTTGCTTTTCTTGAAGCTGTAAACCATATTCAGTAAGCTTTTTACGTTGGTTTGGACCATGTTGTCCTGGTGCGTAAGGACGCTTATCTAATTCCTTACCTGTACCTGTTAACGAAATTCCGAGACGACGAGACTTTTTCCATACAGGACCTGTATAGCGAGCCATAGTGCATTCTCTCCTTTATAATTAAATTTTGCATAATCAAGATATTGTGTTCCATTATCGCTTGACATTTTATTTTCATGTATCATCGCTCCAGCAGCATAGAGTTACTCGATACACCTTACAATTTAAATCATCTTCAATGTTATAATCATGCGGCAATAATTGAAGTTGATGATAAGGAATAAAATGACCAATCGGTGGTTCACATAGGCTACCTTTTTTACACAAAGTCTATTATATGATGTTCTAACTGTGAAGTCAACTCTTTACTCAAATTCGACTGAGTCAAGTTTTTGTGGGAGATATTTTTGTTTTTTTATTTCTCTCTTTATTTGGTATAATTTCAACGCGCCCTCAGTATCGCTTCATAAAATAAATTAGATAAAATCAAGTTATGTGATCAGC
>DUPD01000030.1 GCA_012838505.1 Bacilli bacterium
CTCAAGATGAGACTTCCCATCATTAGAGTAAGATCCCTCAGAGACGATGAGGTAGATAGGTTCGAGGTAGAAGCATGGTGACATGTGAAGCTGACGAATACTAATCGATCGAGGACTTAACTAAAAACAAAAAGCGGAATCATCCGTTTAACAACTTTGTAATTGATGTCACTTGTCAGGTGCAATTCTTATCTAGTTTTCAGGGTATAATCAACAATTTTTAAAGGATTGTTCGATTAAAACCGTTCCCGTCCTGGGAACAACATCGAACGACCTACATCCTGTAGGCCTAGTGACAATAGCGAAGAGGTCACACCTGTTCCCATACCGAACACAGAAGTTAAGCTCTTCAGCGCCGATGGTAGTTGGGTTTTCCCTGCGAGAGTAGGACGTCGCTAAGCCAAACAAATGAAGCTTTGTGAAGTAACAAATGGTATTTAAAATTTCCCATTGTTCCACAGTAGCTCAGTGGTAGAGCAATCGGCTGTTAACCGATCGGTCGTAGGTTCGAATCCTACCTGTGGAGCCATTTATTCAATTAAATTGATTATAAATGCTTCCATAGCTCAGTAGGTAGAGTGCATCCATGGTAAGGATGAGGTCGCCGGTTCGATCCCGGCTGGAAGCTTTTGAATTTTTAACAACATGTTATGGCCCGTTGGTCAAGCGGTTAAGACACCGCCCTTTCACGGCGGTAACACGGGTTCGAATCCCGTACGGGTCACCATTTATTTTTGTATGATCTCAGTATTTTTGGATAACCTACTTTAGCAACTACTTATCATGGAGGATTAGCTCAGCTGGGAGAGCACCTGCCTTACAAGCAGGGGGTCGCAGGTTCGAGCCCTGCATCCTCCACCATTTTAACGAGCCGGCCTAGCTCAACTGGTAGAGCAACTGACTTGTAATCAGTAGGTTGGGGGTTCAAGTCCTCTGGCCGGCATGGTCTTTTGTTCAGTTAGATAAATATACGGAGGGATAGCGAAGTTGGTCAAACGCGGCGGACTGTAAATCCGCTCCCATCGGGTTCGTAGGTTCGAGTCCTACTCCCTCCACCATTTAATTCTTATAATAATACCGATAACAGTTTTGTATAAATGCTGTTATTTTCTTATTGGTGGGCTATCGCCAAGCGGTAAGGCAACGGTTTTTGGTTCCGTCATGCGTTGGTTCGAATCCAGCTAGCCCAGTAACCTAAAGTGAATAAACCCTTAAAACAAAATGTTTTAAGGGTTTTTTTAGGTCGAAAAGGTACCACATAATTGATAACATTGGTACTTTTGAATATAAAGATGATTTTGAGTGTGATATAATAAAACAAGTGATTACCAATTGAAATGAGTGGTTATGATATGAGTAGAGGGATGTGTGAGTCATGCTTGGTGAGGGTTTAAATATCTTTAATATTCTTAGGGTCATCGTTGACATTACCCTTGTCTGGTATGTATTTTATAAACTGATTATGTTATTACGTGGTACGAAAGCAATCCAACTTTTAAAAGGGATTTTTGTCGTATTATTTATTTACTTAGTTAGTTATATATTGAATCTCCAAACAGTACAAGTAATGATTGAACAGGTGATTGTTTGGGGACCGGTTGCATTAATAGTTTTATTCCAACCTGAGCTCAGAAGAGCGCTCGAACAGATTGGACGAGGAAGTTTCTTTAGTCGAAACCGTCACTCGGAAGAGGAAATTTTAAATCAAATAATTGATGCACTAGTTACTTCTAGTAGCTACATGGGAAAACGACGAATTGGTGCGTTAATTACGATTGAAAGAGAAACAAATATGGGTGATTATATTGAAACGGGAATCCCGATTCAGGGGCAATTATCTCATCAATTATTGACAAATATTTTTGTGCCGAACACACCTTTACACGATGGGGCGGTTATTATTCATCACGATCAAATCATTGCGGCGGCCTGTTATTTACCACTCTCAGAAAGTCTGTTTATTTCTAAGGAGTTAGGAACTCGACATAGAGCAGCAATGGGGATTAGTGAGGTTAGTGATGCTTTAACAATCATTGTATCTGAGGAAACAGGAAATATATCTTATACGCGTAATGGAGAGCTACACAGAGATATTAGTCAAGAAGAATTAGGTAATTTGTTAAGGCAGGATTTAGGTACGAGTTTTAGTAAAACCCCTACATTGAAAACCTGGAACTGGAGGGGGAGAAAAAATGAATGAATGGTTAAATAAAACGTGGGTTATCCGGATGATCTCATTGTTGTTAGCGATCATTACGTTTATTGTGATTACCATTGATAATCAAGACACACGAACTGCAGATATTGGTAGTTTTGATTCAATCTTTAGTAGTTCGCAAGAGATTCAAGTTTTAGAAGATATTCCTGTTAACATTCAAATCGATGATCAAAAATATGTTGTTAGTGGTGTTCCACAAACAGTAACTGTGACGTTGCAAGGAACGGTAAGTGTTGTACAATCTACCGCTACCCAAAGGAATTTTGATGTGTTTGTTGATCTCGAAGGACTTGAGCCAGGTACTCATGTTGTACCGATTAAATACGAAGGCGTTTCAAACCGCGTGTCCGTAGATATTAGACCTAGTGAAGCTGAAGTTTTGATAGAAGAGAGAGCAACAAATGAATACAAAGTAGGTGTTGATTTTACTAATCAAGATCGTTTAAAGCCTGGATTTGAATTACTTGAAGCGACTGTGATACCAGAAACCGTACAAATTACGAGTTCGCATAATATCGTAGAACGAATTGCGATCGTAACGGCTTTTGTTGATCTTGAAGGTCTAGGAGAAGATATGACTTTTATCGATGTCCCTGTTCGAGTTTATGATCATGAAGGGAATCAACTAAATGCTCGGATTGAACCAGAGGTTGTCTCAGTTGAGGTGAAATTGGCCAGCCCTAATAAGACTGTGCCAGTAATGGTAGATACTACAGGTGAGATATCGGACGATTATCGGGTAACATCGATTTCGGTTGATGTTGAAGAAGTTGATGTTTATGCTGCTGAAGAAAACCTCGAGAGTATAAATATGGTACGAACGATGCCGATTGATTTATCAGGAATTACAGAGACAACGACAATTGAAGTTGGTTTAGCGATGCCAGGTAATATTCGATTAGTCTCGCATGAAACGGTATCAGTTACAATTGAAGTCGAAGAATGGACTGAAGCAGTAATTGAAGATGTTGAAATCACTATTGAAAATTTAGCTGATGATTTTACTTCATCATTTATCGATCCTGAAACAGGAATGATTGATATTACCATATTAGGCTATCAATCAGATTTAACGGGAATGAGTTCAAGCGATTTTCAATTACGAATTGATTTAACTGGACTTGAAGATGGTGAACATCAATTACCATTAGATGTCATTGGACCGACAGGTATAGAATTTTCACCAGAGATGGAAGAAGTAATTATTGAAGTTCAGTAACGAATAAAACTGTATTTGGAAACAAAGGAGAGGTACATGATGGGTAAATATTTCGGAACAGATGGTATACGAGGAGTAGCTAATGAACAATTAACGCCGGAATTAGCATTTAAGCTGGGCCGAGTAGGTGGATATGTACTGACAAGAGAAACTGAGAAACCGAAAGTGTTAATTGGAAAAGACACACGTATTTCAGGAGAAATGTTAGAAGGTGCTTTAATATCTGGATTGTTATCAATGGGAATAGAAGTCATGCGTTTAGGTGTTATTTCAACTCCTGGTGTAGCTTACTTAACTAAAGTGATGAGTGCAGAAGCAGGAATCATGATTTCGGCCTCACATAATCCTGTCGAGGATAATGGAATTAAGTTTTTTGGACCAGACGGCTTCAAACTATCTGATGAGCAGGAGGAAGAGATCGAAGCTTTAATCGATGCAAAGGAAGATAATCTTCCACGTCCAATTGGCTCTGAAATTGGTGTGATAAATGACTATTTTGAAGGTGGTCAAAAGTACTTACACTATTTAAAGCAGTCAGTTGATAATGAATTTGATGGTCTACACGTTGCACTTGATTGTGCAAATGGATCAACTTCTTCACTAGCACCACATTTATTTGCGGATTTGGAAGCAGATATTTCAACGATTGGTGTTTCGCCTAATGGCTTAAATATTAATGATGGTGTGGGTTCAACTCACCCTGAGTCGTTGCAAGCTCTAGTTGTTGAAAAGGAAGCTGATATTGGACTTGCTTTTGATGGCGATGGTGATCGATTAATTGTTGTTGATGAAAAAGGGAAGGTTATTGATGGAGATCAAATCATCTTCATCTGTGCAGATTACCTGAATAAGCGTGGGCTTCTCCGCCATTCAACAGTTGTATCAACGGTAATGAGTAATCTAGGCTTTTATAAAGGTTTAGAGGAAATGGAAATCAAGAGCAGTAAAACGGATGTTGGTGATCGTTACGTCGTTGAAGAAATGCGAAAAGGTGGATTTAATTTAGGTGGAGAACAATCAGGACATATTGTCTTCTTGGATTATATTACAACGGGTGATGGGATGTTAACGGCACTTCAGTTGTTAGATATCATGAAGGAGACGGGTAAACCAATTTCTGAATTAGCTGCTAAAATGAAAAAGTTCCCTCAAGTATTAAAAAATATTGAGGTTGCAGATAAGCATCAAGTATTTGTTGATCAGCGTGTGCAAGATGTAATTGATAAAGTAGAAGCTGATTTAGGTGACGAGGGTCGTGTATTAGTTCGACCTTCAGGAACTGAATCACTTGTTCGTGTAATGGTTGAAGCGAAAACAATTGAACGTTGTGATGAAGCAGTAAACCAAATTGTTGACGTGATTGAAGATGTGTTGGGGTTAGCTTAAAAAGGTTATTTTATATAAACTGGAATCTTCACTATTTGCAGTGTTGATTCCAGTTTTTTGCTCTATTAATGATGCTCAGCTGCTAATGCCTCAGCTTTGGTCTGGTGAACAGTACCGAATGCATGCTCGGGTGGCGCGTAAATTGAATAAAGCTTTAGTGGTTGGTTACCAGTGTTCTTGATATTATGCCACGTGCCAGCTGGTACCATAATGGCAGATCCAGATGCTACCCTTCTTTGGAAAGTTAATTGTTCTTTGTTGTCTCCCATTAGTACTAAACCATTCCCAGCTTCAATTCTTAAAAATTGATCATGATTAGAATGGATTTCTAAACCAATCTCATCCCCGACTTTAATACTCATCAATGTGACTTGAAGGTATTTCCCTGTCCAAATTGCTGTCCGAAATGTTTTATTTTGTTTGGTTGCTTGGCTTATATTAATGACAGATGGTTTTCGTCCTTGATCTTTTGAGAATGGGGGCTGATCATGATTTACAATATACGTTGTTAAATCTTGATGATCGATCTCAAAAGGATATCCCGACCAGTTTTGTTGCGTGGTTGGGTTAAATACCGGGTAATTATAATAATATGGCCAATGATAATCATTCATGTTTTTATCTCCTCATTTGTTTAGTCATGTTACTGTATGCGATTAGCCTATATATGGTACGTAATAATAAGTTGATGTAAAGTCTGATTTAAATCTATTGAATCCGACTGAGTGCTATGCTATTTTTGAAATACCCTTTTTAAAACGAAACTAGTAAGATAGTAGAGGTGGCTTGGTTATGGGAGATAAGCGAGATAGTCTGTTAAAGAGATGGATCGAAATCTTTGTTGTGACATTACGACTTGGCTTAACGTCATTTGGTGGGCCAATTGCTCATTTAGGGTATTTCCATGAGGAATACGTGCAGAGAAGAAAATGGTTAGATGAAAAAAGTTACTTAGACTTAGTTGCACTTTCGCAATTCTTACCCGGACCAGCTAGCAGTCAGACTGGGATTGGAATTGGGGTGATGCGCGGAGGTGTAGTAGGTGGAATTGTAGCTTTTTTGGGTTTTTCTTTACCGTCTGCGATTGCGTTGATGACTTTTGCGACCTTTCTAACGACATTTGGCATCGAAGATTCAGCTGCAATTAAAGGATTGCAAGTGGTTGCTGTTGCAGTTGTGGCTAAAGCTGTTTTAGGGATGGCGGAAAAATCAACGCCAAATTTAAAAACAAAGCTCATTGCACTTTTTGCCTTACTTGTCACTTTATTATGGCAAACGGTTTACGCACAAATTATTGCAATCTTATTAGCTGGCTTAGTTGGATTTGTTCTGTTTAAAGTAAAGGATGAGCAAACAAATCAATCAACGAGTGAATTTCCAATTTCACATCGAGTCGGCTATATTTGCTTAACATTATTTTTTGGTTTTTTAATTGGATTACCGATCTTAAGTGGTTTGATCGACTTACCATGGTTAACTCTATTTGATAGTTTTTATCGCTCAGGTTCGCTCGTCTTTGGGGGTGGTCATGTCGTGCTGCCATTACTTGAGCAAGAAATCGTTACGGCGGGATGGATGACGCAACAAGAATTTCTAACTGGATTCGGTGCGACTCAAGCTGTACCTGGTCCGTTGTTTACATTTGTTGCGTATATTGGGACAATTATTAATGGTTGGTTAGGTGGGTTCCTTTCCTTTTTAGCGATCTATTTCCCTGCTATTTTGTTGATAATTGGTGTGCTACCTTTTTGGGAAGCACTTAGAAATAAGCCAAAAATAAAAGGAGCTTTAATTGGGGTTAATGCATCTGTTGTGGGAATTTTAATTTCTGCCCTTTATACGCCGATTTGGACGAACGCTGTTCAAACAACGACTGACTTTGCGTTAGTGGCTATTTTGTTTAGTATGCTAGCCTTTTTAAAACTACCTTCTTGGTCGGTTGTAATCGCTGGTATCATCGGTGGTTGGATCTTATTTTAATTAAACAAAGGAGCCTGTCCTTTTTGGATCGGCTCCTTTGTGTTTGGTGAATTTTTTATGAAAAAATTAATTAGAATTTGCAGCTGCTCGTTCATTTGATTTGACAAAATCAATTGCTACGACAATTGCAATCACAATGTGTTCATAGGCTTCATCGATCACGTGGACGTCGTATGTGTCACCCCAAGTAAACCATCTTTCGTTTACGTGGGCTATTTTTTTACCTTGTTTAAAGACTTCAAAGTTTTTATCCCACCAGTCGCCGCTGATTTCAATGTCAGAGCTATCGATTCGGTAGCGATCTCTGAAGAAGGTGAATTCTTTAATGATTGTCATGATTTCATTGCCGTCAGCCTCTACATAAAATTTTGGTAGAAAACTGAAGACTTTTTTAGTGATTAAGGCAACTAGATGGCCGTTGACATCTTCAATTTCAAAGGTTTTTGGGATTGAAAAGAAGCTACCTCGGATAAAGTAACGGTCTTGTTCATGCTCATCTTTGACGGTAAAGCGTTCGCCTAAACTAAAGACTTTTTGTTTAATATACAAATGACTCATCGATCAACCTTCTTTCTAAATTTATTATGGACATTTAATGCTAGGTTATTTTTATTATACATGATCGCATGTGAAAAAAATTATAATTTCTTCAAAAACTCCTTATAGTAAGCTATGATTAAATTAAATTCTATTCATGAGATGTGAAGTGGTAACAATTTCAATCCAATCAATAAAATAATGAGGTGGAAAAATGCGTAAAGAACAGGAAATGTTTGATTTAATTTTAGCTGTTGCGGAGAAGGATAAACGGGTACGAGCTGTTGGTTTGAACGGATCGAGGACAAATCCGAATGCACCTAAAGATATTTTTCAAGATTATGATATTGTCTATCTAGTGACTGAAATCGAGTCGTTCCTTGAACAACCAAACTGGGTAGATGTTTTTGGCGAGCAGATTATTATGCAAACACCGGAGGACATGTCCCTATTTCCACCAGAGCTAGGGAATCGTTATTCGTATCTGATGTTGTTCACTGATGGGAATCGAATTGATTTAACGCTAATTCCGATTAAAGATCAAATCGAATACATTAAAGAAGATAAGTTAACAAAAATTTTATTAGATAAAGATCAGTCACTTCCAATGATTTCGTCACCGACAGATCAAGATTATTGGGTTAAAAAGCCGACTGATCAGCAGTACCTTGATTGTTGTAATGAATTTTGGTGGATAACGACTTATATCGCCAAGGGGCTATGGCGTGGTGAGCTTCTTTACGCACTTGATCATCTAAATCGTTATTGTCGTCCGATGCTATATAAAATGTTGGAGTGGCAGGTAGGAATTGAAAAGAATTTTTCAGTTAGTGTTGGAAAGTCAGAAAAATATTTAGCTAACTATCTTGAAAGAGAGCAGTGGGAGCGGGTGTTGACTACTTTTCCCGAAGCATCATATGAAAGTGTGTGGCGGGCGTTATTTGAGATGGTTGGTTTGTTTCGTGATACAGCTGCCTCTGTTGCTGAATGCTTGGAATTTGACTATCCAGTTGGATGGGATCAACGGGTTTCGGCATATTTAAATAAAGTAAAGGCACTCCCAAAAAATGCGACCAAATTTCCTGAGTAATCTAGCAGTAAAAAAATCGTGTTGGTCATGTGATCAGCACGATTTGCTAGAATTGATTTAAATGGTTTTCCCCTTTTTCTTCGTGTCTTCATCTTTACCTGCTCCAATTGCTAATCCGATTGCTAATCCAATCGGTAACCCAAGTGCAATATTATCAAAGATTACAAGACCAAATAAGAGACCTAAACTCAACCCAAGCGACATATAGATACCTGTATAATGCCCACTTGATACGAGGTCGTGTTGATCGGTTAAGTGAGATTCAATCTGGCTAACAAATGTTGTGTGATCTTTAATGCTTTGTTTGTTGATATATTCCTTTTGATTTAATAGTTGTGAGAGATGATTTTCAAAATCAGAAAAATGCTTTGAACAAGCTTCACAGTCTGATGAAAATTCAACCAGTCGATTAATGATCCGCTCACATTTTTCTAGATCAAGGTGTTTAACAAGTTTTGGTTCAATCGAATGACCTAATTCACTAAGTTTAAATTTGAGTTCATCTGCACGATTATTGTTCACTTTTTAACCCTCGTCTCTCTGGAAATTGTGTTAATTTAATTATAACAAAAACCCCTCAGATAGGAATCGTAAGGGGTAAAACTTTACAAACCTTTTTTCTAAATCGTGCTACCGATTAACGACCTTCAACAACGGTGGTACAAGTGCTGTTGTAATAATGGCAGCGACAATTGCTTCTGCGAGTCCGTTTGTAAAAAATACAGTTAAGATCGCGTTAAAAATAGCACCAACACTGTTTACACCAATCGCTTGGGCATAAGCATCTTGGAAGAAGAAAGCAATTGATCCCATCACTAAAAATGTATGAATAAAAGTAGACAGTAAACCAGTTAAAAATAAAGCCGGTTTCTGTTGGAATTTAGTTTTTTCAAAAATGCGCTTAGTGACTTGGTAAAGATAAAAAGGAATAATTCCAAGCAAAACTCTAGGGACAATCGCAATAAATAATGCCCAAAATCTTGCTGGTCCAACATCGACTAGATCAACAAATGGTGAAAAGGCAAATGATAACAAGCTCGGTGACAACGTATTGATAATCACACTTGTTAAACCAAATACAAGTCCTTGAAGTGCACCGATTCTTGGACCTAAAAGGATTGAAGCGATAATAACTGGAATATGAATAATTGTCGCTTTAATGATGACTAAGTTGATAAAACCAACAGGTGTAAAAGCAAATAATAGAATAATTGAAATAAAAATAGCAGTTAACGTGAATTTCTTAATGTTCAATCTCATCTACCTCCCTAAATTATATCAATGGGTTAAAATTATAACTTAAACTATGACAAAGATGAAAGTATCGCTATTTTAACACTTAATATAAAAAGACTCCAATTATATTTCTTTTATTTTTCTGCTGAAAAATTTAATTAAGTAAGATAAAGACCAAACGATGAAAGTAATCATTGTTTGACAGTCCAAGCATTGCTTTTGTAGAGTATAATTGAAAGTGAATCAATGCTTTTTTAAGATGGTTAGGGGGGATTTTCTATCGTTTGGGAAGTTTTAAATATTATTGGGACGATTGCCTTTGCAATGAGTGGGGCTGTGATTGCTCTTAAGGTCAATTATGATCTGATCGGTGTTTATGTTTTAGGATTAATTACTGCATTTGGTGGTGGTGCTGTCCGAAATTTATTGATCGGAATTCCTATTACTCAACTTTGGCAGCAAAATTCCCTGTTTATTATCGCTTTAATTACGATCAGCATTGTCTTTTTACTACCAAGTAAAGCTGTGATTTTTTTATCGCGCTGGAGTATTTTCGATGCGATTGGATTATCGGCTTTTGCGGTTCAAGGTGCGATGTATGCCCAAGCGTCTGAGTTACCTATATTTGCAGTGATGTTTTCTGCTGCAATTACGGGAGCAGGTGGTGGGATTATTCGTGATGTATTGGCGCAAGAAAAGCCGATGGTATTTCGCGAAGATGTTTATGTCTTGTGGGCAATTCTAGCTGGATTTGTGATTGGCATGGATTGGATCACAGAAGCCTATCAATTTTATCTCGTCTTTATTGTGATCTTAATCTGTCGGACGATCTCGCATCGTTATGGATGGAGTTTACCGAAACGATCGCTTCACCATGTAGAAAAGGATCCATCTAAAAATTACATTGAAAAATCTGCGAAATTGGGATGAAGTTTGATCGATTTCGCAGATTTTTTTATTTTAACTTAAATAGTTTGTCACGACATAACCGACTGATTTTGCTGCAACAAGCAAGGCGTCTTCATCAATATCAAATTTAGGGTGATGATTGAAGTAAGGTTGATCAACACCTTTTGGTGAACAGCCAATAAAGAAATACGAACCAGGAATTTTTTCCGTGTAGTAGGCAAAATCCTCTGATGGTGCCATTTTAGGCACTTCCATCACTTCCTTAATATCGTTATCGTCAAGTTTAGTCAATGTATCTGCTACAAACGCAGTTAATTCAGGGTCATTATACAATGGTGGATAACCAATTTCATACATGAGTTCACAATTCACACCGAAAGTGACTTCAATTCCATTGACGATTCGCTCAAGCTCTTCTCTAATCATCGCCTCTGTTTGATAGTTGTAATAACGGATATCACCTTCAATTTCGATGGTGTCTTTAATTATGTTAGAGGTTCCTTTGCCATCAAAAGAGCCAATCGTGACAACGCCTGTCTCCAGCGGATCTAGTCGCCGACTGACGATTGTTTGAATGGTCGTGACGAAATGGGCTCCTGCGACAATTGCATCATTTGCTTTATGTGGAGAAGAGCCATGTCCACCTCTTGCTTTTAATTTCAATTTAAAGTAAGAGCGTCCGCTAAATGCATGTTCACTCCGATAGCCAACAGTTCCCGCTGGGGCAATCGGTAAAATGTGAATCCCGAAAATAGCATCAACATCATCAAGATAGCCAGCTTCAATTATTGACTTAGCTCCACCCGGAGGCGTTTCCTCTGCATGTTGATGGATAATTTTTATTGTGCCAGCAAGATCGCTTTTCAGTTGAATCAAGCAGTCTGCTAAAACAAGTAGGTAAGCTGTATGTGCATCATGTCCACACGCATGCATCACACCATCATTTTTAGACTTAAAAGGGACATCTGTTTCTTCTTGAATCGGCAGTGCATCAAAGTCAGCTCTTAGTGCGACTGTTTTGCCAGGTTTACCACCTTGAATTGTAGTAATAATGCCATAACCGTTGCCGACATTTGTTTCAATATCAACAGGCTTCCCTTGGTAAAAATTTGCAATATAGGTAGCTGTTTTTTCTTCTTGAAATGACAGTTCAGGGTGTTGGTGTAGATGTCTACGGATCGCTATCATTTCATCTCTTCGTTGTTCCAGCATATCGATTAGTTTTTTCATAAATTAGTTGAGCTCCTTTCGGGATGTTAGTCTTAGATTCTAATTGATTTAATTATTGTTCTAATTATAACATAAACTAAAAAGAAACCTTATCAAGGTTTAGTTACCGAATTTAAACTTATCCAAAAACGGTTTACTTTGTTGAAACAATCGCAATATAACCTAAGTTCGAATTATTTGTTTTGAAAAAACGGAACATCGACTTAAAATAAGCCCGGTTTTCTTTTTTCATTGCCTGTCCTAAAATTTTCATCGTATTTAACAATCCTTCATCTCTAATCATACCGATCGGATTCATTAATGACATTGGACCAGTTGCTAAATCTAAATTTTCAAAGCCAGCTTGATTAAAGATATCACGCCAGCCTGCTTCGTCATGGGGTTTAGCTTGAACATGAATGGCTTTTTGCAAGTCTTTTATAACATCAGGCATATCTTCATTAGTAAGTTTTACAACTAAGGTTTTTATTTAGCGTCATCAAAATATAAGTCAACTAAGTATGTTAAAATAAGGGTAACTTCTTTTTTGAACAATATCTTTTATTTTAGAAAAAAATATTAGGAGGCTTGGCTGATGAAAAAACATTTCGTTCGATTAATTCCGTATTTGCTCTTGTTCGTTTTGATGTTTGTCTTAAATTATTTATTCTTACCAGCGTTAACGATTCAATCACCAGGATTTAGATTACTTATTGGAGTCTTTTTTATTGGTGTCTTATTCATTGAACTGGTTATTGACATTGATATATCTGGGCGCAAGAAAGTTAACCGGGCAAAATATACTTTGATTTCTTTACCAATTGTGTTTGTTTTGCTAGTATTTGCGATTCAGTTCTTTAATGGACCTATTTTCAGGTCAAAAGATTATGCGAATTTAATTGAAGTTGTAGAAAAGGATTTTGGATCTGACTTTTATGCGATGAATACCGATCAAATTCCGATGATGGATCGTGACACAGCAGAGCGACTAGGTGATCGTCGAATTGGCTCAATGAGTGATTTGGTTTCACAGTTTGTGCCAGCGAATGCCTACACACAAATTAATATAGGCAATGATCCTTATCGGGTGACACCATTGGAGTATTCTGGTTTTATGCAATGGCTCAATAATCGAAAAGAAGGGATCCCAAATTATTTGAAGGTTGATATGGTTTCGGGTGAGGTAACTGTAGAGGATTTGGCTGAAAACATAAAGTATAGTCATTCTGAGCGGTTTGCTCGAAATGTAAAGCGTCACTTGAGACGTCATTATCCAACGACTATTTTCAGGTCACCTTCATTTGAAGTTGATGATGAAGGCCATCCATATTATGTTGCGACAACATATAAAAATAAGTTCCTTTTCACTTACCAAGAGCCAAGTGGTGTGATTACATTAGATGCGGTTACTGGAGAAACAGAGGCTTATGAATTAGGTGAAATTCCAACTTGGATGGATCGAATTTATTCAGCAGAACTGATTCTTGATCAACTAAATTATTATGGGAAATATACAAATGGTTTTTGGAATAGTATCTTTCAAAAGCGTGGTGTAACTCAAACAACAGAAGGCTATAATTACATCCCGATGAATGATGATGTTTTTCTTTATACGGGTGTGACTTCTGTAAACAGTGATGCATCAAATATCGGCTTTTATCTCGTTAATTTACGGACTAAAGAGGCAGAGTTTTATCCAGTCACGTCTGCTGATGAATTTTCTGCGATGGCATCAGCGGAAGGTAGTTTACAACAAATGCGCTACACATCTACATTCCCATTGTTGCTTAATTTAAATGATCGGCCGTATTATATTTCATCATTAAAGGATGACTCTGGTCTAGTGCGGGCCTATGCATTAGTGGATGCTCAGGATTATCAAAAAGTGTTGACTAGTGATACAGTTGACGGCTTAATTGCTCAACTAAATGGTTCCACTGGAGGAGTGAGTGAGCCAACTGAAATTGAGGAAATTGAAACAGAAGAAGAGTTAACAACGATTAGCGGTCAAGTTGAAAACATCTCTCAAGCTGTTGTAGCTGGTGACACGATGTATTACTTCATGATCGATGGCTCGATCTATAAAGCATCAATTGAATTAAGTGATCAACTTCCATTTGTTGATTTAGAGACTGAGCTTGAAGGTGAAGTCAATCAAGATAATATCTTCCGCTCGATTACGATTACGGAATAATCAATCGACACCTCCTACACACTAGTGATAATTTGAGTGTGTAGGAGGTGTTTGATATGAATCGATTTGAAGTGATGGGGGTAAACGTGCTTAGATGACTGAGTAATTTTCACTTGAAAAGGAACAATTAGCTTTTAAAATCGATCGTGATTTGGGAGAAGTTGATTATTCAGTCATTTATAGCAATCCCCATCCCAAAACTATTGAAGCATTAAAACAAAATACAAATGCGAGTGATATGTATATGTATCGTCTGCCAGAAAAATTATAAATCTTTAAATGGATTGGGGTGAGATGCTAAAGGTGGAACACTATTCAGTAAATGAATCAGATACACTGTATGCAATAAAGTTCCAGTTAGATAAAGATATCAAAGCAATTCCGATTGGGAAATTAGGTCAATTTGATTTTCCGCGGGGATATTATGTGTATGTCGGTAGTGCAAAACGAAATATAAGAGCAAGAATCGACCGGCATTTGAAAATAGACAAGAATAAACGATGGCACATCGACTATTTGCGACCATATTTAAGTGTTGAATGCGTTCAGAGTTTTCCTGAAAGTGATGGAGAATGCCAACTTTTCCAACGTTTAAAGTTAGCACATAATGCTGATATGCCTGCTAAAGGATTTGGTTCATCAGATTGTCGTTGTTATTCTCACCTGTTTTTCTTTAAAAATAAATAACTAAGTTAAATCGATCACTCTATCTTTGATAGGGTGTTTTTTAATGCGAAAAATTCCCTTTACTTATCTAAACTAAAGCGTCATATTCCAACTTTTCAATGAATAGAATGACTCAAGAATAACGATGGACAGGTTTTAGAGGTCTCTTTTTATTCTAAACATTCTCAATTGAAAAGGAGCTAATTATCATGACTAGGAAGATCAGCATTTTCTTAGCAATTCTTTTACTAATGTCACAATTACTAAGTACACCAGTGAACGTTAATGCTACAGAAAGTAATGGTGTCACGTTAGTTGATGAATCAAATGTGTATCAGCAGACAAAGTTCTATCAGGATAGTTTGTTTGGCGTAGCGGGTGGTTTTCATCTTGTTGGTTTAAATAGTGTAAAGAACAATGTGCATATAAACGGTAATATATTGACGGACAAGCTTATATACGGTAGTGATTTTGGTACATCTGGCGTTGCAGAGGCTACCTATATAAGAAAGATTGAGAGTGGGTCGGCAATCACTGTCGGTGGCCATGAAGAATCAATTTTAGTTTTGGGGGAAGAGGTAGAGGTTAGTACAGTTGATAACGGAAATGCCTGGTCGGTGAATGGAAATAAAGTCAATCGACCTAATAAAAATAATCAGCCAAATCAACTCTGGCAAGATGGAAAGAGAGAATTTATCGATCTAAACCAAGTTGAGCAACATGTTGTTCAGTTAGTCAGTAAACTGGCTAAATTAGAAAACAGTTCGATTGAAATAAATAATCGTGATCATAATAAGCAAGAAATTATCATCTCAAATGACAATAATTTTAATGTTTATAATTTGAAAAAAGATGACTTTAGTTTTTCAACTCCAATTCACATCAAAGGGTTTGAAAAAAATAAAGCATCGACGTTAATCATTAATGTTGATATGAGCCAGATGGACAACAAAAATGAATTTATCATCCCAAATTCTGTTGCGCATTATACCGATGGTTCATCTGTATCAATTGGTCATGTGACAAAGTGGTCTAATGCGAATGTTGTCTGGAATATCTATGATTCTTCAAATGCAAGCAAACTATACACGGGAACGATAAAGAATTCAGCGGCAGTTACAGGGTCTATTTTGGCTCCAAAGGCTACTGTAATATTGGATCATAACCTTAATGGAACAGTCATTGCGGAAGATATTATTATAAATGGAGAAACACATAGAGATGACTATGTGAATCCAGAGAAGGATCCAGAACCTAAAACAACACAGGTAGCTGTTGAGAAGCTTTGGGAGGGTAAAGCTCAAGATTTGGTTACGATTAACTTACTCGCAAATGGAACTGTAGTTGATTCAGTTGATTTATCTGATTCAAATAATTGGCAACATGTTTTCACAGATTTAAGTGTAGAAAATGAACAAGGTCCAATCGAATATACAGTCGAAGAAGTTTATATAGATGGCTACGAAACGACGATTACAGGTGAAGCAGAATCTGGTTTTATTGTGACCAACATAGAGATAGAGGAACCTGAAGAATTTGTCGAAGAAGATCCAGACGAAGAGCCTGAAGATGATAAAAAGGTGGTTCCTGAGAAAAAGGAAATAGACAAAAGCTCTAATGAATCAGGTAAATTACTGCCATCTACAGCAACAAATGTATTTAATTTATTATTGATTGGCTTCGTCTTATTACTAGTAAGTGGACTAGGATACTATTTATTAAAAAAGAAAAGAACAGAATAACAGATAGGTGAAAATGAGGGATCAGTCCACTTGATCTCTTATTTTTTGCATATCAATCATGAAAACAAGAAAATGTTTATTCTTCAGTGAGAATGGTAACATAATTAAATAGGGTGTATTGATTCAAAATTAGAAAGGATGGTTGATGTGAAGGTACTAGTTGTAGGAGCGAACGGCCAAATTGGTAAGCAGTTGACGTCATATATACAAGCGAGTGATCATTTAACAGCAAAGGCAATGATCAGGAAACAAGAACAAGCCTCATTTTTTGAGGATCTAGGTGCAGAAACAGTCTTAGTTGACTTAGAAGATAGTGTTGAATCAATTGCCAAGGTTGCTACCGATGTTGATGCAATTGTTTTCACTGCAGGATCAGGGCCGAAAACGGGTAAAGATAAAACACTTATGATTGATTTAGATGGCGCGATTAAAACGATAGAAGCAGCAGAAAAGGCTGGGGTTAAACGGTTTATCATGATTAGTTCTTTTGATACAACTCGGAAAGCAATTTTAGCCGCTAATGAATCATTCGCTCCGTATGTGGTGGCAAAGTATTATGCAGATGTGTGGTTAAGGAATACGGAATTAGATTATACGATTATCCATCCTGGCATCTTAACAAATGATGCAGGAACAGGAAAGATTACTGCTGCTGAGCGTGTTGAACGTGGGGAGATTCCTCGAGATGATGTTGCGCGTGTCATTTTTGCTTGCTTGGAAAAAGACGCAACGATTGGGAAAGAATTTCAAATTGTCGGTGGCAATACACCAATCAATGAAGCGATTGACGCATTATAATAAAGTGAAACTTCAATCAGTGGGCTACTGATTGGGACTGGGACTGCGATAAACTTCAGAAGGCAACTTGAGTTCTAACTTGAGTTGCCTCTTTAGTGATCATTTTTTATAACGGAAAAATCGTTCCCGCTATTTAAGCTTAATTCGTGGTATGATATAAACGATATTTAAATCGACAAAGTAGGGATTAAAATGAAAGAAATAGTCGAAAAAACGAAAAAATTAAATACAGTAAGTACCTTAATGGAAGATCTACGTTCCTTGGGTGTTAAAGAAGGTGCAACGATCCTTGTGCATTCGTCATTATCCTCGATCGGTTGGGTTAATGGCGGCTCAATGGCTGTTATTGAAGCATTAACTAATGTTGTCACAAATAAAGGAACAATTGTGATGCCAGCTCAAAGTGGTGAATGGAGTGAACCAAGCAAATGGGGTAATCCAGCAGTTCCTAAGTCTTGGTGGGAAGAGATTCGCCAAACGATGCCGGCTTATGAAAAAGACAAGACCCCGACATGGGGAATGGGACAAATTCCTGAAGTTTTTCGTAACTATCCGGATGTAGATCGTAGTAATCATCCTTCATCTTCTTTTATTGCATGGGGGAAAGACCGCGATCAGATCATTAATCAACATTCGCTTGATTTTAGTCTTGGTGAACAGTCACCATTAGCAAAGCTCTATCAATTAGATGCACAAGTGCTATTTATTGGTACGGATTATGGGACAAACACTGCTTTCCATCTTGGTGAATATCGAGCACCTGGTGCAGAAATTGTCAAAGAAGGAGCAGCAGTTTTAGAGAATGGTCAGCGAACTTGGAAAGTTTATCATGATATTGAGTTTGCTGAAGAAGATTTTGTTCAAGTGGGTGTTTTTTTTGAACGAGAATATCCAGTTCAAAAAGGGCTAATTGGGTTAGCGGAATCACGCTTATTTTCGATTAAAGAAGCGGTTGATTGTTCAGAAAAATATTTCACACGAAAAAGAGCAGAATAATTTAAGTTGACTAGAATTCATCGGTTCGAATTCTGTTAATTATAGTTTTAGAGAGTATGGTGACTAGCATGCAAGTCTATTTAATTGTCAATCCACGATCAGGTAAGGGACTACGTGTCTTTAAACAATTTCGGGACGAATTAACGATTCCATATATAAGTTACTTAACTGAATATCCGAGACATGCGACTGCATTAACGAAACAAATTAAAGCTCAAGATCCTAATGCACTAGTGATTGCGGTTGGTGGTGACGGTACGATTAATGAAGTGATTCATGGTGCGGTAAACAGCGATTTAACAGTTGGTGTTATTAGTGGTGGGTCAGGCAACGATTTTGCTCGGCATTTTTACAGTTTTAAAACAGCTGCTGAGATTGAACATTTTGTTCGAGAAAAGACAACAGATCGATCAGATGTTGGACAGCTTAAGATTGATCAAGAGCTGAAGTATTTTATCAATAATAGTGGGCTTGGTTTTGATGCATTGATTTGTGAACGTGTAGGTCGTTCGAAGTTAAAACGTTTATTAAATAAGTTGAATTTAGGTAAACTTGTTTATGTCTATTACGTGTTATTAGAATTAATTCGTTTTAAACCATTTCAATTAAAAATTGATACAAAAGATGGTTCGCAAATTTTTGAAGATGTGTGGTTTGTTACAGCTAGTAATCAGCCTTACTTTGGAGGTGGAATGAAAATATCTCCTCATTCCAATTCGGAGGATGGTAAGCTAGAGTATACTATTATTCATCGGTTGAAAAAGTTACGTTTTTTAATGATTTTTTGGAAAGTATTTAAAGGCAATCATTTAGCTTATACAGAACATGTTGAACAATTTAACGGGAAATCGCTACAAGTGGAGACGGAAAAGGCACTTTTTGGTCATGTTGATGGGGAGTTTTTTGCCGTTCCGTCAAAGCAAAAGTTGCACTTTTCAGTTAGTGAATTTCAGCTCAAACGTGTCACTGACAATCATTCAATCCAAGAAAACGATGTTAAACAAGTCAAAGTCATTTAAATCAAAAACCTCACTTGAAGAAAAAGTGAGGTTTTGTTGTGTCGTTAGTTATCTAATCTTAAAAGTTTCATTTACTTGTTTCTGTCAAAGCCCAAATAACGTGATCCTTGAAAAGTAAGTTTGCCCGTGTCATTTTCGACAAGTTGCCCGTACTCTGTTCCAGTCACGACAAATTCGAGGCGATCTTTACTTTGCACTTCAAAGGTCACGTAGTATGTCGTTTGTGATGTGTTATGGACATGATCGGAATTCGTGCTCTGATGGTGTCGACTGACATCTGTTCGTTTAGTCACTAATTTTGCTTCGACATCTAGCACTGGCGAAGCATCATCTTTTTTTCGCTGCTTAAAACTTTGAACAATACCTACAATAAAAATACTCAATATAATTAAGAAAGCAATAACAAAAAGTACAGAAAATAAGTCAAACATCGGGTCTCCAAAATCACCAAAAGGTGAATAATGCATTTGAACCACTCCATTTCATTAACAAGACTCGAAAAAATTGTAGCGTACATCTATCACAATTATACATCGACATAATTGACTAAAACAATCCCTTTATTATAAAAAAACCCGAACGGCTTGTTAGTTTCCGTTCGAGTTGTCTATCAAAAATTGATCGTTCTTATTCGGCAAATAAATCAGTTATTTCACCAGTCTCAGGATCAACTAAATACCAACCATATGTGGCCGTATGTGTTTCACCATCACCATGATCAACGACTTCAAATACTTGAATTCGGTAATTCCCTTGATCATCAGTTCCATCAACAGAATAATTGAGGCCAATATCAGAGCCTGTCCCTTGGATAAACTCTTGAACGAGCAAAATGGCATCATCTGGACTGTAGCCAGTAGATCCACCGTTAGCCTCTGTTTCATCATCTTCAGATGCTTCAGGTTCTGTAGGTTCTTCTTCATCTACAGATCCATCATCAGAGCTTCCATCCGTTTCAGATAAATCCCCACCATCATCTTGATCTGTTTCATCTACATCTTCTGTCTCATCAACTTGTTCGACATCGTTAGCTTGTTCTGTTTGGTCATCTTCTGGCTTGTCATTTGATTGACAGCCAATTAAAAAGAGACTGGCAAATAATATGACGAGAATTTTTTTCATTGTTATCCCACCTCTATTTATGTCTATTTAAAATCATTGATAAGCTTATTTTAAGTTTTTTCAAGCTAATAATCAATTAGAAAGCAATTTTAGGTAATGGCTTCTCTTGATTCGCACCTGTTTTTAACCATATAATAAAAGTAATTATTATTTTTAGTGTTAAATCGTTTATACTAATTGTGAAGCGGTTTTTTTTATTTAGTCGTTTCACTTAAATAATGAAAGGGTGACCGACAGATGAGAATGATCGATCTGATTGCTAAAAAGCGTGACGGTCTTGTTTTAACTAAAGATGAAATTGACTTTATGATCAATCAATATACAAATGATCATATTCCAGATTATCAAATGGCGTCAATGATGATGGCCATTTATTTTCAAGGGATGACAACAGCAGAAAGAATTCATCTAACAGAGGCAATGGTCGCTTCAGGTGATGAAATTGATCTTTCAGCTATCGATGGAATTAAAGTGGATAAGCATTCAACTGGGGGTGTTGGCGATAGTACGACATTAATTATTGCTCCTTTAGTTGCTGCTGTTGGTGTGCCAGTTGCTAAAATGTCAGGTCGTGGATTAGGCCATACTGGTGGCACGTTGGACAAACTTGAAGCAATTCCTGGTTTTAAAGTTGAATTAGCGAGTTCAGATTTTATCAAGCTTGTTAATAAAAATAAACTGGCCGTAATTGGTCAAAGTGGCAATTTGACACCAGCTGATCAAAAACTTTACGCACTAAGAGATGTGACGGCAACAGTCAATGCGATCCCATTGATTGCAAGCTCGATTATGAGTAAAAAAATTGCTTCTGGAGCTGATGCGATTGTGCTTGATGTCAAGACAGGCTCTGGTGCATTTATGAAAGACCTTGATGATGCTAAAGCGTTAGCAGATGCGATGGTCGAGATTGGTAATGGTGCTGGCAGAGAGACGGTAGCGATTATCTCAGATATGAGTCAACCACTAGGATTTGCTGTTGGTAATGCATTAGAGGTTAAAGAAGCGATTGCAACATTAAAAGGTGAAGGTCCAGCAGATTTAACAGAATTAAGTTTAACCTTAGCCAGTCAGATGGTCTTTTTAGCAAAAAAAGCAGATTCAATCGAACAAGCGCGTGAAAAATTGTTAGCTGTGATTGAGAATGGTGACGTAATTACTAAATTAAAGCAATTTATCGAGGCGCAAGGTGGTGATCCGAAAGTTGTCGATCAACCGGCTCGATTACCACAAGCGAGTGTTCAAGTAGCAGTAAAAGCGGATCAAACCGGTTATGTATCAGCAATTGTTGCTGACCAGATTGGAATGGCTGCAAGTATGCTTGGGGCAGGGCGCGCAACAAAAGATGCTGAAATTGACTTGGCAGTAGGAATTGTTTTAGAGAAAAAGGTTGGTGCCTTTGTCGATCAGGGTGATACGTTAGCTGTCATTCATAGTAATGATCAGCAGAACGATGTCATTTCTGAAAAAATCCAAGCGGCATTTCAAATTCAAACTGAGGAAGTGAAGCAAAAACCTTTAATCTATCAAATGATTTAATATAAATTTATCAACGAAAGAGATTGTAGGAGGCACAATGATGAAAAAGCGGTTTAAACGGATATTTTTACTCATATTAGATTCAGTCGGAATAGGTGAAGCGCCAGATGCTGCAGATTTTGATGATGTTGGGGCGGATACGCTCGGTCATATTGCCGACTATGTTGGTGGCTTGAAGATGCCAACAATGGGTGAGTTAGGCTTGAGTAACATCCGAACGATTAAAGGGATTGAAAAAGCGAATCAACCTTTAGCACATTATACAAAAATGGAAGAAGCTTCTGTTGGAAAAGACACAATGACAGGTCATTGGGAACTGATGGGGCTTCAGATTGACCAACCATTTCAAACATTCCCGGATGGTTTTCCGGCAGAGTTATTAGCAGAATTAACGGAAAAAACAGGTCGTGGAATTCTTGGTAATAAACCAGCTTCAGGTACGGAAATTATTGTTGAGCTTGGTGAAAAACATATCGAGACGGGTGACTTAATTGTTTATACATCGGCAGATTCTGTTCTACAAATTGCTGCTCACGAAGAGGTCGTACCGCTTGAAGAATTGTATCAAATTTGTGAGATTGCCCGCGAATTAACGAAAAATGAAAAATATATGGTTGGACGAGTGATTGCACGTCCGTTTGTTGGAGAGGTAGGCGCGTTTGAGCGAACAGCGAATCGTCATGATTATGCCTTAAAACCATTTGGACGGACTGTGATGAATGAGTTGAAAGATGCGAATTTGGATGTCGTTGCTCTAGGAAAAATTACTGACATTTTTGATGGCGAAGGTGTGACTGAATCGATTCGCACGCTTGATAATGATGACGGGATGGATAAGTTGATTGAGTCGATGGATCAAGACTTCCACGGTTTAAATTTTTTAAACCTGGTTGACTTTGATGCTAAATATGGTCATCGTCGTGATCCTAAAGGCTACGCAAAGGCACTAGAAACTTTCGATCAGCAACTCCCAGCAGTTTTGGATAAATTACGTGAAGATGATTTGCTAATCATTACTGCAGATCACGGCAATGATCCAACACATCATGGGACAGACCATACGCGCGAGTATGTTCCGCTGATCGTTTACCATACTGGAATCAAGTCGGGTCAAGAGCTACCGATTCGAAAAACATTCGCTGATGTAGGTGCAACGATTGCTGATAATTTCAATGTCAAGCGACCAGAACATGGGGAGAGTTTTTTAAAGGAAATTAATTAGAAGAGGATGTGTATGAATGGATCATAATCAACTCAATCAGGCGAAAGAATTTTTACAAGGTCAACTAAAGATTAAGCCAAAAGTAGGTTTAATTCTAGGCTCAGGATTAGGCGTACTTGCTGATCAAATTAGTCAACCGGTTCGGATTCCGTATCAAGAAATACCTGGATTTCCAAGCTCAACTGTTGCGGGACATGCAGGACAGCTTGTTGCAGGTGAGTTAAATGGTGTAGCTGTTATCGCGATGCAAGGACGCTTTCACTATTATGAAGGTTATGGGTTAGATTCAGTCACATTTCCAGTTCGGGTGATGAAAGCAATTGGAATTGAAAAATTATTTGTCACAAACGCAGCTGGTGGGATAAATCAGGCATTTAAGCCGGGTGATCTCATGTTAATCACTGACCACATTAATAATACGGGACAAAACCCACTAATTGGTCCGAATGACGATCAGCAAGGTGTTCGTTTTCCAGATATGTCGACAGCCTACACACCTGATTTACAAAACCTCGCCCGACAAGTCGCGGCTGACTTAGCGATCGACTTAAAAGAAGGTATCTATGTCTGGAATACTGGACCAACGTATGAAACGCCTGCAGAGGTAAGGATGTTGCAAGCGTTTGGTGGTGACGCTGTTGGTATGTCGACTGTGCCAGAGGTCATTGTCGCTAGGCATGTTGGTTTAGATGTCTTAGGGCTTTCATGTATTTCAAACATGGCTGCTGGGATACTTGATGAAGTGTTGAGTCACGATGAAGTAATTGAAACGACAGAAAGTGTTCGGGAAACATTTATTGCTCTTGTAAAAGAGATTTTAACAAGATTAAAGTAAAGCAGCTAAGGAGGCTCACTGTAACATGCTTGAACAACTTATTTTTGAGGCAAAGAAAGCACGAGAAACGGCCTATACACCCTATTCAAATTTTAAAGTAGGAGCAGCTTTGTTAACTAAAAGTGGGGCTGTTTTCCATGGGTGTAATATTGAGAATGCGGCTTATTCGCTCTGTAACTGTGCTGAACGAACAGCTTTATTTAGTGCCTATGCAGCTGGTGAGCGGGACTTTGAAGCAATCGTTGTTGTTGCAGATTCACCACGACCTGTTCCGCCATGTGGAGCCTGTCGTCAAGTAATGAGTGAGCTTTGCCCAGGGGATATGCCGGTCACTTTAACGAATCTCAATGGTGATTTAAAGCAGACAACTGTGAAAGATCTATTACCAGGTGCTTTTCTAGCTGATGATCTTAAAAATGAATAGGGGAGAGAAATAAATATGAGTCAAGATTTAGCGCAATACATCGATCATACCGTATTAAAGGCAGATGCAACACGCAATGAAATGATCATTTTATGTCAAGAAGCAAGTGAACATAATTTTTTCTCCGTTTGTGTTAATCCTACGTGGGTTAAACTTGCAAGTGAACAATTACAAGAAGTTGATGTTGCTGTTTGTACGGTAATTGGCTTTCCATTAGGAGCATCGACGCCTGAAACAAAAGCTTTTGAAACAAAAAATGCGATTGATAATGGTGCGACTGAAGTAGATATGGTCATCAATATTGGCGCATTAAAAGATAAAAATGATGCATTAGTTGAAGCGGATATTAAGGCGGTCGTCGATGCGGCGTCAGGTAAAGCGCTTGTAAAAGTAATTATTGAAACGAGTTTACTAACGAATCAAGAGAAAGTGCGAGCTTGTCAGTTAGCTGTTGCAGCAGGTGCTGATTTTGTAAAAACGTCGACAGGCTTTTCAACGGGTGGAGCAACAGTCGATGATATTACTTTAATGAGAGAAGCGGTTGGCCCTGACATCGGTGTCAAGGCATCTGGCGGGATCAGAGATAAAAAAACGGCTCTAGCAATGATAGAGGCAGGCGCAACACGAATTGGTGCTAGTGCAGGGATTTCAATTGTGAAAGAATGCTAATTTATTATCAGTCTTAAATTTAAAAACAGATAATCTCTAGTGATTTTTAAAAAAATTAGAGTTATCTGTTTTAAGTTTTTCTTGAATAAGCAGTGTATAATTAATCATAGATAATCAAAGATAAGAGGAGTAAGATCATTGAATAAAGTAAGTAAGCCAGTAATTACTGTTGAAAACATCCATTCAAATTTCAATCAAAGCTTTGATCAGCATCATCCTTATTTAGAAGGTATGATCATCGAAAAATGTCTGATTACTGATCTTGATGTCCAAGGTGCTGAATTTATTAACGTTATTTTTAAAAATGTTACATTTAAAGATGTTAGTTTTGAAAAAATTTACTTGCGTGATGTGCAATTTGAATCTTGTGACTTATCGCTTGCCAATTTGGATGAAGCAACGATGCAACGTGTTGAATTTAACAATTGTCAGTTAACCGGTCTTATGATGACAGATGCACGTTTGCAAAATGTTCAATTTAATCATTGCAATTTACGACTTGCCGGAATGGGTTATAGTTCAAAAAAGCATGTCGAATATAATGAATCTATTTTAACAGAAGTAGATTTCTATCATAGTAAATGGTTAAAAGTTTACTTTAACCAGTGCGAATTAACTGGAGCCAACTTATCAAATACAGCATTGAAAGGAATTGATTTAAGTCAATCAGAATTTGATCATTTAACTGTAAGAACAGAAGATTTGCAAGGTTGTCTTGTGAACTCATTTCAAGCTCAACAACTGTCAACATTGCTTGGTTTGATTATTAAGTAATCAATAACTGATCAACTCTTAGGGAGTCGTAGCTTTTGCTTCCTTGACAAAATCTTTGTTTAATGGTTAAATTAAGTATAGATACGTAGTCAAGCTGAACTCCTATTTTTTTATTGTCCTAAAACAGGATGTGCTAAAATCAAAGACTTTTTTAAAAAATGTTAGCGCATACATTAAGGAGGTTTATTCATGAATCGAATCGTCATAGTCGATGATGAACAATTTGTTAGAAAAGGGATTATTGCATTGGTCGATTGGGAGAAAATCAATTATCATGTTGCTGGGGAAGCCAGTAACGGAGAAGATGCACTAGAATTGATTTTGAATGAAAAACCCGATGTTGTTTTAACGGATATTCGTATGCCAGTTTTCGATGGACTTAAATTAATAAAGAAGGTTAAAGAGTTAGCGATTAAAGTACCCAAATTTATTATTATTAGTGGCTACAATGATTTTGAGTATGCTCAGCGGGCAGTTAGACTAAGTGTGACAGATTTTATTTTAAAACCAATTGATAAAGACGAACTTGAAGAAACGTTTATGAATTTAGCACCAATTATTGAGCGAGAGTATCTTGAAGAGCGGGCGAATCAACGATTTGTTAATTTTAGTCTTTACCAACGTATTATCGCTGAAGGAAGCGAACCAACAGCCCAGGAATTAGCGGTTTTAACCGGAGATATAGACAAACGGAATTGTTATTTAATTATAGATATTCGTGAACATCCATTAAGTGATAAAGCGGACGAACAAATAAGTCGAGCGATCTCTGACTTCATTGGGGATCCATATGTGTTTATTCACCCATTTGAGCACGATCACTTTGGTGTCATTTTGCAAGAAAAACATTTACCTCAAAATATTAATGAAGTGACATGGTTCTTATCACGACTGAAATCGCATTTAGAAAAAGAGTTAGGGAATCAGGTTTTTCTTTTTGCTGGTGAGGTAGAGACTGGATTAAGTGGGCTACTGAATTCTTACCAAACAGCACTAGTAACGAGCGAACGTCGTTATATTCAATCGGATGACCATCCACTCATGTATAATGAAACGATTGCTAAGAATCATGAAGAAAACAAACCATTAGACGATCAGCTCATCACAGAATTGATTGAGAAAATTGAAGAGAATAAACCAAAAGAAATTAGGAAACAAGTTGATAAATGGGTGGGTGAAGTTCTAGAAAGTGGAACATCAGTTGATTCTGTAAAAATGTTCTTATTCCAATTGGAGAAAAAACTAGAGTCTACGATTCATCAGTTATCTGGAGACGAAGATCCAGATAATGAATTGGATTCACTTGTTGCAATTTTTGAGCAGAAGAGGACGTTAGAAGAGTTAAAAAATGACCTTGAAGGCTATGTGTTGAAAGCAGGAGAAGTAATCTGTAAGTTAAGTAAAGAGAGATATAACGGTGATATTTATAAAGTGAAGCGTTATATTAATAAGCATTATCATGAGAATTTAACGTTGAAAAAAATTGCTGGTAAATTTTTTATGAATCCTGTTTATTTAGGTCAATTATTTAAAAAGACCTATGGTATTTACTTCAAGGATTACTTGTTAGAAATTCGGATTGAAAAAGCAAAACAAATCTTACGCCAAACAGATATGAGAATTTATGAAGTTGCAGAGCAAGTGGGCTTTGGAAGTCCGGATTACTTTGTGACACAATTTGAAAAGATGGAAGGTAGCACACCATCCAAATACCGACAACGAATCATAAACTAACAAACTAAAAAGCACCTAACACTCCTTTGGAGGGTTAGGTGCTTTTATTGATTCACTAACGTCATATGAATTAATTTTTTGGATCGTAGACGAAGTAGTCGAAGTCGGCGTGCAGTCTTTCGCCAGATGTGTCCTGAACACACATACCAACGAATGCACCAGTAAAGAATCCACCACCACGAATATAATCATCAGATAACTTATAAGACTTAAAGACAGGGCCAATTGCTTCCCACTTCTCACCATCTAAGCTATATGAATACTGATAATCGTTATAGTCTACCTCAACACGCAAGTAAACAGGACGATCATCTTGTGGAAGGACAACTTCTGAACCTTTAATTGGCTGTGAGAAGTCAAGGTTATCTAGAGTCATGATATCTAGAATACGACCTTTCTCTTCGTGATGAGTAATATTTAGATATGTCCAGTTATCAGTGTTGTAATAATTAACGAGTCCAGCTGCTTGCTGATACGTTTCAGGCTTAAATTCAACCTTTGTTTCAGCAGTAAACTGAAAATGCTGCCAACGACGAGCAACATGTGCTTGTGTGAACAGTGATGTTAATGATTCACGACCGTAAATACGTAAATGCCCTGGTCGATCCTTCAATGAAACAATCTCTTCACCAAGTGGAATACGTAGTGATTGGAAGTCTAATGGTAAAGCATCACCATCAAAGTCTTCCTTCACTGGTGCTGGTTCAAATGGTTGTTCTTTAATATTTGGTCCATTAATTTCATCTTTAGGATAGTTTCCATCAACAATGTATGGCCAACCATCTTTCCACTCAACTTCTTGAATCGCTGTTTCACGTCCAAGTGGGCAATAACCACGTGGATCAAGTAAAGGATCAACTTCTTTAGGAAGTACGCGTCCTGTTAAGTGAACAAAGAACCACTCATCTGTATGCGTATGAATAAATGATCCATGACCTGCTTTTTGCAACGTGATTCTAGGGTGTGCAAATGATGAGATCAATGGATTTTCAGGATGAACCTCATAAGGACCATCGATATTTTTAGAGCGTGCAATTGTTGCTTGGTGATCATACTTCGTTCCACCTTCAGCTGTAAGTAAGTAGTAGTAACCATCAATATAATATTGATGTGGCGCTTCTACTAACTTAATATCTGTCCCTGCAAAAATATTTTTCTTCTCACTAACTAATTTCTTTTGATCATGATCATACTCTTGCATGATGATGCCATCGAAGTTATGGTGGCCTTCACGGTGATCCCAATACATGTTTGTCAAATATTTTTTCCCTGTGTTTGGATCGTGGAATAGTGATGGGTCAAATCCTGAACTATTCAATCGGATTGGTTCCGACCACTCTCCATCAATTGTCTCACAAGTTGTTAGATAGTTTGTGACATCCTTCCATCTGCCATCGGTTACTTTAACGTCAGAGTAGATTAGCCAGAACTGGTCATCATGATATGAAAGTTGTGGTGCCCAAACACCGCCTGAGTTGGGGTTTCCTTTCATATCTAAAAGGGATGTACGATTTAATGGGCGTGAAACAAGTTTCCAGTTTTTTAGATCCTTTGAGTGGTGAATGCTTACGCCTGGAAACCACTCGAATGTAGATGTTGCAATATAATAGTCTTCACCTGACCGGCAAATACTTGGATCCGGGTTAAATCCAGTTAAAATAGGGTTTTGTATTTTCAATTAAATAACCTCCATTATTTCCAAATTTTAAATTTCCCAGCTAAAGAGATTAAGCTGAAGAAGTATAGGCAGTTGTCATAATAGCGTCTTTCACCAGTACGTAATGGCGTTTCCCAAAACTTTTTAACATAATGATCACTTAATTCGCCTTCTGTTGCGAGGGATGCCATTGCAAGAGATGCAAGTAATCCGATTGGGTGTAGTGATTTTTCTTCAAATGGCTCACCATCAATTTTATAACGGCTATAGTCATCAACTGCAATATCTTTGAAGAATTTTTGAACTTTATCATTCACTTCAAGAGGGGTGTTTGGATCAGCAAACCACTCATTATCTAAACCAACATTCATGATGACACGGTATGAATCACTAAAGAAATCGCCAAAACCACGGATATGGTTCGGTGAGCCGTCATAGAATGCGTACTCAGGTGAAAGTCCTGTTTCATCGTGTGCAGCTAGACGGATATAGGCTCGGCTAGCTTCGGCAGCTTCCTTCCAGAATGGTCGATCGTCCTCTGCAGCCATTTCTGCAAACAGTTCATAGAAATGAGGCAAGTGATAGGATGGGTCAGAAAAATCAACCTCAGGAATGAATTTAATTAATTTATTTTCTGGATCCCACATTGGGTGCCCATCGTTATTTTCTCCTTTGTGAAGACAGTCAATTAATAAAGATGTTGCCTGTTCCGAATAATTAAATGGCGCTTCACGATCCCCCCAACGTTTTGAGGCAAAGTAGAGAGCCATTGCAAAGTATTCTTCACCATCTGGTGCGGGTCCATGTGCATTTTTTGTTCCATCAAGTTGACATGACCAAGCGAAGTAGCCTGCATGAAGCCCTTCTTCCATGTACATATATTTTTTTGTCCATTTCCAGATTCGGTCAAAGATATCTTGGCGATCCATTTGAACAGCCATCATCATTCCGTATGATTGGCCTTCTGTTCTAACATCATTGTTACCTGTATCGACCATGTATCCCATATCATCATCTGTTTCGAAATAAATTTGCGTTTCTGGGTATTGATCAGTAAAAAGTCGATCCCAAGTATCCTGAACTTTAGCATCAACGTCTTTTTCATCAATGCCTAGTTCGCTAAATAGGTTTCGATATTCATTTGTATAATAAGCTCCTTTTCTCATTTAATTACCTCCATAATTTTTATAGTTGTATTGAACAGTAGGTGCTACATTTGCTTGATTCGAGCAATATTTTAGTGATGAAAACTTTTTAAAAGACTTCATCAAAATAATCATACAAAAGAAAGCGCTTAAAATCTAGCGTGAAACTTAAAGAGATAGCTAGAAAAACTATAGAATTATCCGTAACTTATTAATAATCTGACTTAAATTGCTGGAATTTTTAAGAGAGTTTACTTTTTGAAGAAAACTCTTTAATTACTATTGAGTGAAAGCGCTTAATGGAATGTTATATTATATTTATGGTAGAATAGAGAGGAAAATAAAGATGATTAATTAGCCAATAGAAGTGGCTTTGTAATTTAATCATTAAGTATATTTTGTTGCTTATAATTGGTTAGTTGCAAAGTTATTGATCATTTTAAATCAGGAGTTGTTTATTTTGAGAAAGTTTATCGTAGTCATTATGGTAAGCCTAACCTTAGTAGGTTGTAATTATAGTGGTGAGGGAAAACACGACCCAGAGACACTGCAAGTTTTATTTTTAACTAGTATTCCTTTAGAGTACAGTGAGACGGTCGAGGATTATATTCGTGATATTTTAGTTGATGAAATTGATGATGGTTTAAACTTAGAAGTAACGCTAGCGATGCCCAATTTTGATCGATTAACGATCGAAGTGATGAATCGTGAGGCAGATATGTTTATTATCGATGGATGGCTGATCCCGCCACTGTTAGATCCATTGGGATTAACTGTGCTTGATCAATTTTATGAGCAAATAGATCCTGAAGTCAGAGCAACATATATGACTGAAAATGAAGAAGGAACGGATGAACACCTCTATTTAGTTCCATTAAACGAAGGATCCGCTTTTCATGAATACACTGGTTTTATTGTTGAAAGTGGTTTAGCGGTAGGTATCGTTTCATCAAGTCCGCATCAGGATGCAGCATTTAAATTAATTGAAGAATGGTTATAGGAGTGTGAGTTATATTGGGGAATGATAACAACTATGGGCTTATTTCAACACGATTTTACCGAATGGCTGAATGGATTTGGCGCTTTGCTTACGTCAATTTACTTTGGCTAGGATTTAGCTTGCTAGGATTAGGGTTTCTAGGGATTTTCCCAGCGACAGTTGCTGTATATGCCGTTGTACGTAAGTGGTTAACTGGTCAAACAGAAGTCTCAATCATTAAGTTATTTTGGTCAACATTTAAAGCAGATTTCCTGCGTGCAAATATTCTAGGGTATCTCCTTAGTGCGATTGGATTCGTGATTTGGTATAACTATCAATACTTGCTTACAGCGACAGGTTTTGAACATACGATAATTTTAATCTTTTGGTTGGTTGCTGTAGTATTATTCGTACTAATAGTTGTCTTTTTATTTCCTGTCTATGTTCACTTTAAAATGCCATTGTTTCACTATTTTAAGGCTGCTATTACAATTGCCTTGGCAAGCCCATTAGCTTTAGTTTCAGTAGGAATCGGCTTATGGATTGCATTTCAGCTCTTCTCATTTATACCAGGGTTAATTCCGTTTTATTCAGTCAGCCTTACCAGCTGGTTAATCATGTGGGCAACCTTACAAGCGCTACAGCGAATTGAACGCAAAAAAGAGCGAATTGAAAATAACGAAGATTCTATAAAATATAGATGGGAAAAGGTAAAAGAGAAATTTAGTTCGTCTAATGATTAATTATGTCGTAGCAAAAGGAGGAGTCTGCAATTGAAGGTAATTATACAGTCATTCAATAACTTAAAAATGCGCAATAAATTTTTAATTGTCTACTTATTGTCTGTCTTACTACCTATTGTTGTGACGAACTCCGCCTTTTACATTGTGACGAACAACCGCTTTGTTGAGCAAAAAAAAATCGATATTGAACTTGTGTTAAACCAAACAAAGCAGGATTTTGCCAATCTAACTGATCAAGCGATAGGCCTCGCGACTACATTATACTTAGATGTGAGATTGTATAGTTTTTTTGACCGTGACTATCCTTCGCCGATTGAATATATTGAAAGCTATAATCAAGTGATTAAGCAATATAATATGTCAGCTCCACTCTATAACGGGGTACGAAATGTAACCTTTTTTACAGATAACCCAACTGTTTTAGGAGGAGGTGGAGTCGAAAATCTGACGGAACCAGAATTTGATCATCTAGGTGAAACGGGACATCCACATGCGTATATTGATATGAATCATGATCTTGATGATGATATCAGCTTATCAGTTTATTCAGCACTTGATTATTTTTATTTATATAATAAATATGATAATTATATTCGGATTGACATCAATCCACTTGCTCTCAGGCAAGTGTTTAACAATGTCGCTCTGCAAGGAGACCTGTACCTACTTAATCAAGATCGGGCAATCATTTATTCAAATAATCAGTTACTTAAATATAGAGAAGGTGAGACCTTCTTTAGTGAAACGGATTTTTCCAGGGAATATATTATTTTAGAAACAGTATTACATGATCAACTCTTAGAGGGTTGGAGCATTGTCGCTGTTGTCGACTCAACTGAATTTATAAGTGAATTAATTGAATCAAGTCAATTAATTATTATTTTAAGCTTTTTTAATATTATCTTACCTACTTTGGTAATCGTTTATATTTCAAGGACATTTCATGTACGTTTAGATAGTATCTTAGGTCATATGAAAAATATTGAAAAACATAACTTTGAAGAATATCCACACGCTAAATCTGAAGATGAGATCGGTCAGCTAGCACGTCAAATTAATCGAATGACTCGACAGATTAACAAACTCTTTAATGAAGTGTTTCGAACGAATATTGAAAAGAAGGATCTCGAAATTAAGAGTAAACAAGCACAGCTTAGCGCGCTACAAAGTCAAATTAACCCTCATTTCCTATTTAATGCGCTAGAAACAATCAGGATGCGCAGTTTGATGAAAGATGAAATAGAAACAGCGAAGATCATTCAAAATATGGCGGGAATCTTTAGAAATTCCCTAACATGGGGGAGAGATTGGGTATCAATTGAAGAAGAAGTAAGCTTGATTAAATCGTTTTTAGAAATTCAAGCTTATCGTTTTGGAGATAAACTGAATTACAGTGTTGAAGTCGATCCAGATGCAAAAGATATTAAAATTCCAAATCTCGCTTTCTTGCCTTTTGTAGAAAATGCGAGTATTCATGGTATTGAGCCACTTAAGGAGCAAGGATCAATTCATATTTCAATTTATCGAGAAGATGACCAGCTAATTTTCATAATCACAGATAATGGGGTTGGTATCTCACCAGAGCGATTAGCAATCATCGAAAGACAACTAGAGAATGAACAAGATATGGGAGAGAGTGTTGGTATTCAAAATGTTTATTATCGATTAAAACTCTATTATAAAGATTCATTTGATTTTAAAATATCTACTGAGATCAATCAAGGAACAACGGTTAAAATTCGTTTGCCGATCGAATTTTATCGTATTTAGTCATTCGGCTTGCATTAGAGCTATGCTCAAGTCTAAACTTAACGACTTGGATAGCTCTTTTTCAGTTTAAAGGAATCAGTCCTTAAGCACTATCATCTATCCTTCTATTAGGATTAATGAGATTTAAGAAAACAGCTCTACAGATTGATATAATAGCGTTTGAAGCTATTTTCAAGTTTAACGCCTATATTTTTTAGGGTTAGCTCTTTAGTTTGTACTGGTGATATTAAGGATTGAAAGCGCTATAATGAAAGTGCTTTCATAAGTGAGAGCGAAAAACTTTTATTATGAGAAAGGGGTAGTAAAGTGTTTAAAAAGAAATCATTATTGCTGTTATTACTAATCGGTCTACTCGTGTTCTTTGTAGCATGTGGAGACGATAGTGACGACACAACTGGCGGCGATGAGCCTGGCACAGAAGATGTAACAGATGGCACTGATGAAGGGGATGAAGACGGTCTTCCTTATACGACAGATCCGGAAATGGAGTATCACTACTTTGTTGGAGCTACTGGTACTGAGGTTAACACACTTGACACTGAGTTAGGTCAAAAGTTCAAGGAAGAAACAGGTGTTAGTTTCCAAATAGAGTTCCTAGTCGGTGACTTAATGGAGCGCTTAGGTACAATGGTTGCAGGTGGAACATATCCAGACGTTGTTACTCCAGACCACGGAATTGAAATGCTACTAGATGCTGGTGCATTGATTCCACTAAATGATTTACTTGAAGAGCACGGCCCGAATATTTTAGAGGTATATGGCGATAACATTGATCGCTTCACAATGACAGATGGTAATATCTACTATCTTCCGTTTGGTATTACAGTAGGCGAGCATGTGCCTGATCCAAACATTAACCAAGGTGCATTTTGGATTCAAAGAGATATCTTAATTCAAAATGATTTCCCTGAGCTTCACGGAATCGAAGAATACTTCGATTTAATCACAGCTTATGCTGATGAGAACCCAGAAATTGACGGGATGACTACAATTCCATTTACAGGATTAACTTATGACACAAACTGGTTTACTTTCTCAAACATTCCAAACCATTTAGCTGGTTTCCCGAATGATGGTGGTGTCCAAATCGATATGGAAACATATGAAGCTGATGTTTACGGTGATTCAGACGCAGCTTACCAATGGTTGAAGAAACTAAACGAATTAAATGCTGACGGTTATGTTGACCGTGAAATGTTTGTAAGTAATATGGATGATTTCCTAAGTAAAATATCTTCTGGACGTGTTCTTGGTTTCTTTGCATACGGATGGCAATTTGGTCAAGCACGTATTGCTTTAGAAGATGCAGGAGTTCCAGAGCGTGAGTTTGTACCATTACCAATCGTTTTAGATGACACAGTTGAGAAGGACCAATATCTAGATCCACCTTCGTTTGTTCAAAACCGTGGTTTAGGTATTTCAGTAAATGCTGAAAGTCCAGAAAGAATTATTCAATTCATCGACAACTTAGTTAGAGAAGAAAATCAAACTTTAGTTAAGTGGGGAGAAGCAGGCAGACATTATGAGATTGATGAAGACGGCATGTTCTATCGTACAGAAGAGCAAGTTGAACTTGTTTCTGATCAAGATGAGCGTGACGCATTCGGTATGACTGCATTTGAGTGGAACTGGCCAGTTCTTAGCGGAACAATGTCAGATGGTAACTCATTCAACCCGAATGGTCAGCCGGCAGTTGCAGCACTTGAGTATGATGAAGATGACTGGCAAATTCTAGATGCATATGGCGTTGAAACGTATTCACAGCTATTTGCTGAGCCAGACGAGCGTCCTTGGTTCCCTGCATGGAGTGCAAACATTCCTCAAGGATCAGAGCCAAATCTATTTGAGGCAAGAGCTGAGGAAGTGACTCAGAATTACTATCCAAGGTTAGTATTAGCTGCCCCAGGTGAGTTTGAAGCACTATGGGAAGAGTTCCAGACGGCATATCGTTCAGCGGATTATATTGATGAGTATCTAGACTTCTTTACAACAACAATTCAAGAGCGTATGAACGGTAACTGGCAGTTCGAGTATTTCGATTAATTTTACCTTAAGTCTATGGCAAGCTTATGCTTGCCATAGGCCTTATTTAAAACAAGGAGAAATTCTATTTTATTGTAACCAAAAGTCTATTTGAAATCATTAATTTGGAAAAATAGACGTTCGTACAACATAGGATTTACTCAATTATTCGCGGCCTAGAAATTATCAACTCAATATTTAACAGCAGATAGAAGACGCGGTCGAGCTAATCTAAATAGAGATTACTAGCTGAAAGATAGCAAGTAAACTTATTTTTCTAAATTAATGACGAGTACAAGAGAGAGCAGAGCATTTAAAGGAGGTCGAAAGAATTGGCACAACCAGTTAATCCTTTAGCTGAGGTAGGGAAAAGTAAGAAAGGAAAACGCCTATCACCAAAGGAGTTTTTTAGAAAATGTCGAGAACAAAAAGAGTTATTATGGATGACGATACCATTTCTTATATGGCTATTTATTTTTAAATATTTACCATTGACCGGTTGGACAATGGCGTTTCAAAATTTCAGACCAGCACTAAGTACGTTTGAGCAAGAATGGGTAGGATTTGAGCATTTTCAATTCCTATTCAAGGATGCACGGTTCTTAGAAATTTTGCGTAACACGCTTGCGATGAGTTTTATTAACTTAATCTTAGGATTTGTCACGGCGATTGCGCTTGCGATCTTATTGAATGAGATTCGTAACCTTGCTTTCAAACGAGTTGTTCAAACAATTAGCTATATGCCACACTTCTTATCATGGGTAGTTGTAGCTGGACTTGTTGCAACGGCATTATCAATTGAGGACGGAATTATTAACACGCTACTTGTAGGCGTGGGAATTATTGATGAACCAATAGTTTGGTTAGGAGTAGGTAAGTACTTCTGGGGAATCATCGGTGCCTCAGATGTTTGGAAGAACGTTGGTTGGAACTCGATTATTTATTTAGCAGCTATTACGTCGATTGATCAAGAGCAGTATGAAGCTGCAGAAATTGATGGAGCTACTCGACTACAAAAAATTCGATACATTACTTTACCAGGAATCAGACCTGTATTTATTATCTTACTAATCATGAACATCGGTTATGTACTTGAGTCTGGTTTTGAAGCACAGTATTTATTAATGAACCCATTAAACAGAGACTTTGCAGAGAACTTAGATATTTTTGTCTTAAGATATGGTATTTCAATGGCCAACTTCTCATTAGCAACTGCTGCAGGTATGTTTAAAACCGTTGTTAGTATTATCTTTTTGTTTACTGCAAACAAAATTGCTGGAAAACTTGGGGAATCGAGACTATTCTAGAGGGGGGATAACATGGATTTTCTTAGAAAATTAGCTGGAAAAAGACGAGGAATCGATGATTTAGTTTTTGATTCTGTTAATATAGTTCTAATGATATTATTAGTTATAGTCATGCTTTATCCCATGTTAAATACATTAGCCATTTCATTTAACGAAGCAACGGATACAGTAAGGGGCGGGATTGGCATTTTCCCCCGTTCATTCACAACTTATAACTATGCACACGTGTTTGAAAATGCGCAAATTTTACGCGCGGGATTGACATCAATTTTACGTACTGTAATTGGTACAGCGACAGGTGTATTTGCTTCAGCTTGTGTTGCTTACGCAATTTCGAGAGAGCACTTTGTTTTACGTCGCTTTACGACGTTAGCATTTGTTTTAACAATGTATATGAACCCAGGATTAATTCCAACGTATTTACTACACCGTGACCTTGGATTAATTGGTTCTTTCTGGATTTACATTATTCCAAGTTTAATTGGTGTATTTAATATCATTGTTATTAGATCATTTATGGATAACGTACCTAAATCTTTATTTGAATCAGCTCAAATGGATGGAGCTGGGGAGTTTGTCCAATTCTTCAAGATTGCTTTACCATTATCAATACCGGTTATTGCAACAGTTTCATTATTTATTGCCGTAGGTCAATGGAACCAGTGGTTTGACGTGTTTATTTATAACTCATCAATACCGGAACTGAGTACCCTACAATATGAATTGATGAAAGTATTGAGTAGTTCCGCATTCCAATCATCGGGAGATGCGCAGTCCCAGATTCAAGCTGGGGCAGCGGGGATTGTCGAGACCGTTACGCCACAATCTGTTCGTGCGGCAATGACAATAGTTGTATCAGTACCTATCATTTGTGTGTATCCATTCTTACAGAAATACTTTGTAAAAGGACTAACAATTGGTGGAGTAAAAGGTTAAGTAAATTTAAAATAGCGCCAAAGGCTTATATAGCTTCGGCGCTCTATTTATTCTATGAGATGTAAGTAAGTTTGATATAGTGAGTTTCATTGTGATTTACCTATAAAAGCTCGGGTTATTTATGTTTTAAGAGTGTGGTACGAGAAAGGTGTTTAATTTATTTATTGAGGAGGAATATTAGTGATGAAATATAGAGCTTCAGAAAGATTGGTCGATCAACTTTCTGAAGAGAAATTAACGAGCTACCGTGCCTGGTTACAATATGAACAAATTGAGAATCAGGACTATGTGTCAAAAATAAAACCATTCGTCCAGCATGTTGCTGTAGACTTAGCTTGTGACGAAATAATTGATAACGCTTTAATTGAGTGGCAAACAGGACTAAGTTCGATGTTACAGATTAATGCATCGATCATTAAAGATGGAAGCATCGATAAAGGCCTGATTTTAAAACTGGATCAAGATTATCAAGAGGATGCATATGTTATCCAAGCATCTGGTGATCGGCTAATTTTGACGGGTGGATCAAGCCGTGCAATTTTGTATGGTATTTTCCACATCCTGAGGTTAATCCAACAACAAGAAGCTTTAGCTGGACTAACAATTAAAGAAACACCAAAAAATAAAGTTAGAATGATTAATCATTGGGACGATATGGATGGTTCAGTTGAGCGTGGTTATGCTGGAAAATCATTCTTTTTTGATGATTATAAATTTATTAAAGACAGACAGCGTATCTATGATTATGCGCGACTATTAAGTTCAGTTGGAATTAATGCGCTTACGATTAATAATGTTAATGTTCACCGGATTGAGACTGAATTAGTAACAGATACGTATTTATCCGATGTTAAACAAACATCTGATATTTTCAATCAATATGGGATTACGATGTATTTAAGTATTAACTATGCCGCACCTATTGAACTCGGTATTTTAACAACAGCAGATCCACTTGATAAAGATGTAATCGCTTTCTGGGAAAAAACCGCTAAACATGTTTATGATGTTGTACCAAACTTAGGTGGCTTTTTAGTTAAGGCGGATTCAGAAAACCGTCCGGGCCCGTTTACTTACGATCGAGATCATGCCCAAGGAGCGAATATGCTCGGTAAAGCTGTAGAACCATACGGGGGAAAAGTCATTTGGCGTTGCTTTGTTTATAACAATAAACAAGATTGGCGTGATCGGAAGACAGATCGAGCACGCGCAGCTTATGATCACTTTAAGCCACTTGATGGTAAATTTAATGATAATGTAATCTTACAAATTAAAAATGGCCCAATGGACTTCCAAGTTAGAGAACCTGTTTCACCGTTAATTGGTGAGTTAGAAAATACAAATCAATTTCTAGAGTTTCAAATTGCACAAGAATATTTAGGACAACAGCGTCATTTAGTTTACTTAATTCCACAGTGGAAAGAAGTCCTAGAGTTCGATACGTATGCAAAAGGTGAAAATACAAAAGTAAAAGATATTGTCAGTGGAGAAGTTTTTGATAATAAAATTGCCGGAATTGTTGCTGTTACGAACGTTGGAATTGATTACAATTGGACAGGACATACAATTGCACAACTGAATTTCTATGGCTATGGTCGCTTAATTTGGAATCCAGATTTAACGTCAGAAGAGATTGCACTTGAGTGGATTAAACAAACATTCGGTCATGATCCAAAAACAATTGAAACAATCATGAAGATGGTAATGCCATCATGGGAGGCATATGAGAACTACACATCACCGTTAGGAATTGGTTGGATGGTTAATGTTAGCCATCATTATGGACCGAATATTGATGGTTATGAGTATGACATGTGGGGAACTTATCACTTTGCTGATCGCGATGGAATTGGTGTTGATCGTACGATCGCAACAGGTACTGGCTACACAGGACAATATCACGCTGAAAATCGTGATCTTTATGAATCAATTGAGACGTGCCCAGACGAGCTATTACTTTTCTTCCACCATGTTCCCTATACACATGTGCTAAAGAGTGGCAAAACGGTGATTCAGCATATTTACGATACACACCATAAAGGTGTTGAACAAGTTGAAGAAATGATTGCCAACTGGGATAGCTTAGCTGATAAAGTAGATGAAAGACGTCATCAAGATGTTAAAGAACGTCTAAGCCACCAATTATGGTCGGCTAAAGAGTGGCGAGATACAATTAACAGCTATTTCTATCGTAAGTCTGGGATTGCAGATGAACAAAATCGAAAAATTTATTAGTTAGGAGGCTATAAACATTGAAAATGACTTATAGATGGTATGGAAGAGATGATCACATCCCTCTTTCATACTTTAAACAAGTTCCAGGAGCTACCGGAGTTGTTGGAGGAATTTTCCACATTCCGGCTGGTGAAGATTGGCCTGAAGAAGATGTAAAGAATCTGATAGAGGAAGCAAATAATGCTGGACTTGAACTTGAAGTGATTGAGAGTGTCAATGTTCATGATGATATTAAACTTGGCTTACCATCTCGGGATCGCTACATCGAAAATTATAAATCAACAATGCGCACGTTAAGTAAGTATGGAATTAAAGTCATTTGTTATAACTTTATGCCAATTTTTGATTGGACTCGGTCAGACTTAGCGATGCCACTAGAAGATGGATCAAACGCATTGGCCTATGAACGTGACAAAGTAGAGGGTATCGATCCAAACGTATTAATCAGACGCATCTTGGAAGGTTCTAAGGGACATGCAATGCCCGGTTGGGAACCAGAAAGATTAGCTGGGATTAAGAAGTTGTTTGAACAATATGATGGTATGACTGAAGAAAAACTATTTGATAACCTAGTTTACTTTTTAGAGCAAATTATTCCTGTTGCAAAAGAATGTGATATCAAAATGGCAATTCACCCGGATGATCCACCTTGGAGTGTATTTGGTTTACCAAGAATCGTTAAGAATGAAGCTGACTTAGATCGGATTATTAAAGCTGTCGATGAGCCTGAAAATGGACTAACACTTTGTTCAGGTTCTTTAGGGGCAAATCCTGATAACGATTTGGTAGCTATTTTCGACAAATATACGGCGATGGAACGAGCACCGTTTCTCCATATCCGAAATGTTAAACATAATGAAAAAGGTGACTTCCATGAAGTTGCACATAAAGATGAGACAGGTTCAGTTGATGTGAAGGGGATTGTTAAAGTTCTTTACAAAAATAACTTTAAGGGATATTGGCGTCCAGACCATGGTCGGATGATTTGGGGAGAAGAAGGTCGTCCAGGTTATGGCTTGTATGACCGAGCATTAGGAGCGAGCTACATTCAAGGGATCTGGGACATCTTAGAGGAGGAAAAATAATCATGAAACCGACACATCATAATTTAAAAGGTAAAGTTGCTGTAGTTACAGGTGGTGGTGGTGTTCTTTGCGGCTCAATGGCTAAGGAATTAGCGAAGCATGGAATGAAAATTGCCATTTTAAACTATCCAAAAGAATTCGGTGACATAACGGCTGAAGCAATCAATAATGATGGCGGTGAGGCTATCTCGGTATTTTGTGACGTGACAAAGCACGATGTTGTGGAAGAAGCAATGGATGAAGTTGTTAAAGTATTTGGTCGTGTCGATCTATTGATTAATGGTGCAGGAGGGAATCACCCTGGTGGTTCTACAACGAATGAATATTATGACGAAGCAGACGTTGCTAATGAAGAAGTTCGGAGTTTCTTTGACTTAACGTTAGATGGATTTAATCATGTTTTTAATCTTAACCTAATGGGGACGTTAATTCCTTCTCAAGTCTTTACGAAAGAATTGCTTAAAACAAAAGGATCAATTATTAATATGTCGTCGATGAGTGCACCATCACCAATGACAAAAGTACCTGCCTACAGTGCAGCAAAAGCTGGAATTGAGAACTTTACACAATGGATGGCTGTTCACTTTGGTGAAACAGGTATTCGAGTGAATGCGATTGCACCAGGCTTTTTCCTAACTGAACAAAATCGTCAATTACTAACGAATGAAGATGGTTCTTATACGCCGCGTACGACAAAAATTTTATCACAAACCCCAATGAATCGTCTCGGTAAGCCGGAGGATCTCCATGGTGTTCTCCTGTGGTTAGCAGATGATGAGTATAGTGGTTTTGTAACGGGAATCAGTGTTCCAATTGATGGAGGCTTCATGGCCTATTCGGGTGTGTAGGAAGGAGTTTTGATAAAAAATGTTAGCAGCGTTAAAACGAGATAAATTAGTCGCTATATTTAGGAAAGTTCCTAATGAAGCGGCGATAGAAACTGCAGAAGCGGTTGTTCGTGGTGGAATTAATTTTATTGAAATCACAATGGATGCGCCGGAAGCAGATCAACAAATTAAAGCTGTAATCAATCATTTTCAAGGACAAGAGGTTTTTGTGGGTGCAGGTACTGTTCTCAATGTTGAAATGGCTAAAAAGGCTGTCGTTGCAGGCTCACAATTTCTTGTTTCACCGAGCCTGGATGAAAAAGTTGTGAACTACTGTGAGGCTAACAATGTTCCTATGTTCCCGGGAGTTTTAACACCGACAGAGGCAGAACAAGCGAATCAACTAGGATGTACATTTGTGAAAATTTTCCCGGCGGGTTCAATGGGAGCATCGTATATTAAAAATCTAAAAGGTCCATTAAGTCATATCGATTTTATGGCAACTGGTGGCGTCAATTTAGATAATATTCGTTCGTTTATTGATAACGGTGCTGCAGCCATCGGTTTAGGGAGTCAGCTCGTCAACTTAACTAAAATAAGTGAAGGTGATTTTGACTCAATTGAAGCTGTTGCTAAGCAGTATACGGATTTAGCAAAGGGTGCTTATGATGGTTGATGTAGTTACTCTCGGTGAAACAATGGTTTTATTCCAGCCAAGTTCACAAGGGAAAATTACCGATTCTCAATATTTTTTAAAAACAATTGGTGGAGCAGAGTCGAATGTCGCGCTAGCTTTAGCGCGACTAAACCACACTGTTCGGTGGATTAGTAAATTAGGCAAAGACCCATTTGGTCAATTAATTTTGAAGACTCTACAAGCAGAAGGTGTAGCTACTGATTACGTGATGACAGATGCAGATCATCCAACGGCAGTTTTTTTCAAGGAAGCGAGACCGTTACGTGATCCAGCTGTTTATTATTATCGTAAACATTCAGCAGCTAGCCAGTTGAAACCAACTGACTTTAATGATGATTGGCTAGCGGAAGTCAGACATTTACATGTGACGGGGATTACCCCGGCGCTAAGTCATGATGCGTTCTTGTTAGTTGAAAAAACGATGCAACGAGCACGTGAACTCGGGCTAACTGTTTCTTTTGATCCGAATATTCGCTTCAAGCTCTGGTCTAAACAAGAAGCAAAAGAAAAGCTGTTAAAGCTATTACCATATAGCACAATCTTTTTACCGGGTGAGGATGAACTACACTTTTTATTTTCAGAAGTCGAGTCGATGGAGCAGATCATTGATCAGATCCATGAACTAGGTGTAGATTTAGTTGTGATTAAGCAAGGCACGGAAGGATCGATGGCTTCGTTAAAAGGCAAGATAATTGAAAAACCTGCTTTTAAAGTTGACCATGTCGTTGACTCTGTTGGTGCAGGTGATGCCTATAGTGCTGGACTTTTACATGAGTTACTTAAAGCAGATCTGCACTCAATTAACCTTGAGCAACTGGAATCGGCGCTAGTGACAGCAAACACGATGGGTGCATATGCGACTCAATTTCAAGGGGATTGGGAAGGGGCTCCGACCGAAGAAGAATTAAATGATCTATTAGGAAAAGAAGTGCTAATCGATCGTTAGAGTAATTTGAATAATACGAGAAAAAGGAGAAATTGCATGCGTCCTTTTATTCATGATGATTTTTTATTACAGTCAGAAGCTTCAAAGTGGATTTACCATGATTACGCGAAGGATTTACCGATTATTGATTATCACTGTCACTTGCCACCTGTAGAGATCGCTAATAATCATCAGTATCAGACGATCACTGACATTTGGTTAGCAGGAGATCATTATAAGTGGCGTGCCATGCGAGCGCTTGGAATCGATGAACATTATATTACGGGTGATGCACCTGATATTGAGAAATTTCAAAAATGGGCAAGCATCGTTCCAAAAACGATCGGTAATCCGCTCTATCATTGGACACACTTAGAGTTAAAAAGATATTTTAATCTTGACGTACTACTAGATGAATCAAACTGGCAAGACGTATGGGAAGAAACCAATCGCCTGTTGAATCAGGATGAGTTTCGAGCGCAAGGACTAATTACACGCTCAAATGTTGAAGCAATTTGTACAACTGATGATCCACTTGATTCACTTCAATATCATGATCAAATTAAACAAGATCCCAATTTTAAGACGCAAGTATTGCCGACATTGAGGCCTGATCGCCTGATTGAAATTGGCGCGAACGACTTTCTTGATTATTTAACAGAAATTGAAGAGCACTATCAAGTTGAAGTGAAGACTTGGGATGACATGCAACAGTTAATTGAAACGATTGTAGAAGTATTTCATCAGAAAGGTTGTCGATTAGCCGATCATGGCATCCAACGGTTACCATTTGTTCGTTCAACAGCGATTCGCCTGGAGCGAATTTTAGCGAAAAAGCGTCAAGGTGATGAGATCACACGTTCAGAAATTGATCAATACAAAACCGAAATGCTCATCCAGTTTGCCCATGCGTATCATAAGCGAGACTGGGTGATGCAATGTCATATTGGTGCAATTCGAAATAATAATCAGCGCATGTTTGCTCAACTTGGCAAAGATACTGGATATGACTCAATTGATGATTTTAATTTAGCCAAATCATTAAACGGATTGTTAAATGCGATTGATTTTACTGATCAATTGCCTAAAACAATTATTTATAATTTAAATCCAAATCATAATGAGGTGATTGCTTCAGCAATTGGCAACTTTCAATCTGGAGAGACTGTAGGTAAAATCCAATTTGGCTCGGGCTGGTGGTTTAACGATCAAAAACGTGGTATGGAACGGCAGTTGAATGATTTAGCTCATTTCGGAATTTTGTCCAGCTTTGTCGGAATGTTAACTGATTCAAGAAGTATGCTTTCTTATACAAGGCATGAATATTTCCGCCGAACTTTGGCTAATTTACTAGGAGAATGGGTTGAAGAAGGTTTGGTGCCAAATGATCGAGACCTTGTTGGTAAAGTGATGAGTGATGTAAGTTATTACAATGCCAAATGTTATTTCTCATTTTAAATGTAAGCGCTAAAACTATTTATTAAAACTTAGTTAATTCGATAGACTAACTAAGTAAAAGGTGTTAAACTATAGTAGTAAAATACTGAAATTAATATTAGGAGGTTTTAAGAAATGGCGTATTTTGATAATATCCCAAAAATTAAGTATGAAGGTCGTCACTCAGATAACCCATATGCATTTAAGTTCTATAACCCTGAAGAAAAAATTGGTGGCAAAACAATGGAAGAAATCATGCGATTTGGTGTTGCTTACTGGCATACATTTGTTGCTGATGGTGGAGATCCATTTGGTGCTGGTACAGCGATTCGTCCTTGGGATCACCTAAAAGGAATGGATTTAGCAAAAGCACGTGTTGATGCATCATTCGAGTTTTATGAGAAATTAGGTGTACCATACTTTGCTTTCCACGATGTAGACATTTCACCTGAAGGCGATACATTGCGTGAAACAAATAAGAATCTTGATGAAATCGTTGCAATGATCAAAGACTACATGAAGGACAGTAAAGTTAAACTACTTTGGAACACAGCAAACATGTTCACAAACCCACGTTGGACACACGGTGCTGCAACTTCATCACATGCTGACGTCTTTGCTTATGCGGGTGCTAAAGTTAAGAAAGGCCTAGAAGTTGGTAAAGAATTAGGCGCAGAAAACTATGTATTCTGGGGAGGTCGTGAAGGTTACGAATCACTTCTTAATACAGACTTGAAGTTTGAACAAGATAACTTAGCAAGACTCTTCCACATGGCACTTGACTATGCGAAGGAAATTGATTTTGATGCACAGTTCTTAATTGAACCTAAGCCAAAAGAGCCAACAACTCACCAGTATGATTTTGACGTGGCAACAGGTATTGGCTTCTTGTACCAATATGACCTACAAGATCATATTAAGTTCAACATCGAAGCAAACCACGCAACATTAGCTGGTCATACGTTCGAGCATGAATTACGTGTTGCACGTGAAGCGGGTATGTTAGGTTCTGTTGACGCCAACCAAGGTGATACATTATTAGGCTGGGATACTGATGAGTTCCCAACAGACCTATATTCAACAACACTTGCGATGTATGAGATTCTGAAAAATGGTGGTTTAGGTCGTGGTGGATTGAACTTTGACGCGAAAGTACGTCGTGGCTCATTTGAAAAAGAAGATCTATTCCACGCACATATTGCAGGTATGGATGCTTTTGCAGTCGGTCTAATTGTCGCGCAGAAGATGATTGATGATAACTTCTTTGAAAATATTATCGAAGAAAGATACAAAACATTTAGCTCTGAAATTGGTAAGAAGATTACTGCAAATGAAACAAACTTAGCAGAGCTTGAAAAATATGCAATTGACTTGAAAGATATTGATATTCGCTCAGGTCAAGTTGAGAAGATTAAAGCAAGAATTAACCAATATCTATTGAATATCTAAGATAAATAACAAAATCATGCGAATAGTGCTTAGCGCCATTCGCATGATTTATATTAAAGGAGGTTATCAGATGAGTTACGTTTTAGGTGTTGATCTCGGTACAAGTGCTGTTAAGGTATTACTTGTATCTAAAGCTGGAGAAGTTGTTGATGAAGTATCAAAAGACTATCCGCTTTATCACGATAAACCAGGTTATAGTGAGCAAGATCCTGAAGATTGGGTGAAACAAACGAAAGCTGCTTTAAAAGAATTGACAGGGCGTATGGATGATCCAAGTCAGATTGAGGGCTTAAGTTTTTCAGGTCAAATGCATGGTCTTGTATTATTAGGTGAAGACAATAAGCCACTTCGACGTGCAATTTTATGGAATGATACTCGTACAACAGCTGAGTGTCGAGAAATTGAAGAGAATGTTGGCTTAGATAGATTACATGAATTAACGAAAAACCCAGCACTAGAAGGATTTACCTTACCAAAACTAGTCTGGGTTAAAAAGCATGAGCCTGAAATTTTTGCTCAGGCAAAGGTCTTCCTTTTACCGAAGGATTACGTTCGCTATGCATTAGCTGGTGATTTAAGTATGGACTACTCTGATGCAGCTGGAACATTGTTGTTAAATGTTGCAGATAAGCAGTGGAGTGAAGAGATGTGTGAGAAGAATGGCATTCCACTTTCACTATGCCCAACATTAGTTGGTTCTGACGAGCAAACTGGGACAATCTTGCCAGAAGTTGCTGAAGAAACTGGTCTATCGGTTGGCTGTAAAGTGTTTGCTGGTGGAGCAGATAATGCATGTGGAGCAATTGGTGCTGGAATTTTATCGGATGGATTAACATTAAGTAGTACTGGAACGTCAGGTGTTGTTTTATCTTATGAGGCAACTGGTGATAAAGATTTCCAAGGTCAAGTCCACTACTTTAACCATGGTGACCCTAATGCATACTACACGATGGGTGTGACACTAGCTGCAGGTTATAGCTTAAGCTGGTTTAAAGATACGTTTGCAGCTGATATTTCCTTTAATGAACTTGTTGCTGAAGCAGAAGCTTCAACAGTTGGTGCAAAAGGAATGCTTTTCGCTCCATATATCGTAGGAGAAAGAACGCCATATCCAGATAGTGCAATTCGAGCTAGTTTTATTGGGGTCCATGCAAATCATAAACGTGGCGATTTTGCCCGTGCAGTTATTGAAGGAATTACATTTAGCTTAAATGAATCTGTAGAAATTTTCCGTAGCAAAGGTAAGAATATCTCAAAAGTTGTTGCAATTGGTGGCGGTGCAAAGAGTGAGCTTTGGCTCCAAACACAAGCAGATATCTTTAATGCTGAAGTTGTGACATTAGCTAACGAACAAGGACCAGGTATGGGGGCAGCTATTTTAGCCGCTGTTGGTTCAGGCTGGTATCCAAGCCTAGCTGAATGTGCTGAAAACTTCGTCTCTTATACAAAAACATATCAACCAAACCCAGAAAATGTTGCAAAATATCGCGAACTATTTAAACTTTATCAAACGATTTATCACTCGACAAAACAACTGAACCATGATTTAGCTGATTATCGCTAATTTTGGTTTAAAGGAGAATTGACATAATGAAAACGTTGAAAGAGTCTTTTAAAGATAAATTTTTAGTTGGAGCAGCTGTTAATGCTGAGACGATTGAGAATGATCAGGAGTTATTGAAAAAGCATTTTAACTCAATCACAGCAGAAAATGAAATGAAACCAATGCACATGCAACCAGAACAAGGTAACTTTACTTTTGAAGTTGCAGATAAAATGCTGCAATTTGCTGAAGATAATGGTATGGAATTACGTGGACATACACTTGTCTGGCACAATCAAATGCCAAAGTGGTTTTTTGAAGATGAGAACGGAAATGATGTGTCACGTGATGAATTATTAAGACGAATGAAAGCCCATATTGATGCGGTAGTCACACGTTATAAAGGACGTATTCATGCATGGGACGTTGTTAACGAAGCTGTAGAAGATCGTGGTGAGCAAATTTACCGACAATCTAAATGGATTGATATTATCGGTGAGGATTTTATTGACTACGCTTTCAAATATGCACATGAAGCAGATCCTGATGCATTGTTGTTCTATAATGACTACAACGAATCACATCCAAATAAACGTGAAAAAATCTATCAGCTTGTCAAAGGCTTACTAGATCGAGGTGTGCCAATTCACGGTGTTGGTTTACAAGCACACTGGAATCTTTATGATCCAAGCTATGAAAATATCGAAGCTGCAATTAAGAGATACAGTGAGCTCGGTTTACAGTTACATGTAACAGAAATGGACGTTTCTGTATTTGAGTTTGGTGATGAACGTACAGATGTGAAAGAACCAACAAAAGAGATGCTTCATCTTCAGGCTGAGCGTTATGAGCGTTTCTTTGATCTATTTACAAAATATCAAGAACACTTAACGTCAGTTACTTTCTGGGGTATATCAGATGCATATACTTGGTTAAATGATTTCCCAGTTAAAGGCCGTAAAAACTGGCCGTTCGTATTAGATGAAAAAGGTGAACCAAAACCAGCCTATCATCGAATTGTAAAATAATCTGCTAAGGGTTAAAAAAACCTCTGAATTTTTACTGTGGATTCAGAGGTTTTTTTATTAAATTATTGATTGAAAGCACCGTGTTTGACTGAGCCAACGAATTGGTTGAGTCTCCAACCGGATCTGATGGCGGCGTGGACAAAGTCTTTTGCCTGTAGGACAGATTCTTTTACAGACTTCCCTTGAGCAAGATTAGCCGTAATTGCTGCGGCAAAAGTACAGCCAGCTCCATGGTTATAAGTTGTCTCTATTCTATTCTTTTCGAGAATTAAAAATTCATGTCCATCGTAAAAGAGATCAATCGCTTGATCGTGGTTAAGAGCAGTACCGCCTTTAATGACGACATTTTTTGCACCTAAGTCAATAATAATTTGGGCAGCTTGTTTCATTCCTTCAAGATCAGTGATTGGCCCTGTTTTAGCAAGTTGCCCTGCTTCAAAGAGGTTAGGTGTTGTAATTGTAGCAAGTGGTAATAGATGCTCACGCAATGCCACGGTATTTTCGGGCTGGAGTACTTCATCATCACCCTTACATACCATAACAGGATCAATAACAATATTGTTTAAATGATGTTCTGTTATCTTTTTTGCTCCAAGTTCGATGATTTCAACAGAGCCGAGCATGCCAGTTTTCATTGCATCGATTCCGATTGAGAGAGCAGTTTCTAATTGGTCTTCGACTAGATTTACGTCAATTGGTGTAACTTGGTGACTCCATGATTCTGGAACCATTGTAACGATTGATGTAAGAGCCGTCATTCCATAGACGTTATGTTCTTGGAACGTTTTTAAATCTGCTTGAATACCGGCACCGCCACTAGAATCAGAGCCAGCTAATGTTAATGTTTTCTTCACGACTTGTCCTCCTAGGAATAATCATATTTAAAATCATAACACTATTTTTTCTATTCGGAAATAACATAATGAAAGAATTTTGAAAAAACCGTTTTTCGACTTAAAGGAGGGGCATAAAATACGAATAATCATTTTGTGATGTAACAGGTGTGATTTCTAACTAAACTGCACGTGTTTTTTTGCATATTTAAGTGATTCAAAATTTTACTAGGATGATGATTTATTGGTAGGTAATGGGGTTTAGTCGATATCATTGATTAAGGCAGGTAAGTAAAATATAATAGAGTAGATAGAGAGAACGTGTTCGATAGAAGAATAAGCAAGTAGTATATGTTACGGCTTAATTAAAGAGAGGTAAATTGAATGATGAAAGCATCTAGAGAAAGCGCGATCGGCCAAGCGCATAGTAAGTTAATCTTAATGGGAGAGCATGCAGTTGTCTACAATGAACCTGCGATTGCGATACCGTTTGAGACATTGATTGTAAAGACAATGATCAGATCATACGAAGGAACAGTGCGGTTTATTAGTGGTTTTTATTCTGGAGAACTTGAACAAATGCCAGATAAAATGAAGGGCCTAGTTGAATGTGTTAAGTCAGTTTGTCAACAGCTCAATCAGCCAGTTGAGAATTTCCAAATTAACCTTGAGTCTTCGATTCCAATCGGACGGGGACTCGGTTCAAGTGCAGCAATTGCGGTTTCTTTAGTACGAGGTTTGTATAATTTTTTCAAAAAAAACCTTAATCGAGAGACTTTAAAGCGGTTTGTTGATTTGGCGGAAAAGTATGCACATGGGACGCCAAGTGGGATTGATCGAGAAGCGACGACACACGATCATCCGATCTTTTTTCAGCGTGAGCATCATGTTGAACAAGTGAAGATTGGTGAGCCATTGCATTTGGTTGTTGCCGATACGGGGCGAGTTGGCGATACGCATGCATCTGTGGCGAGTGTGAAGGAGCAGTATCAACGGGCAGAAGTAGTCACAAAAAAAAGGATTGCCCATTTGGGTCAGTTGACAAGAAAAGCGCGTCAAGTGATGGAATCGGGTCTGTTGGTTGAGTTAGGTAAGCTACTTGATCAGGCGCATCTAGAGTTACAAGCGCTAGGAGTGAGTGATCCTGGGCTTGATTATTATGTTGAGGTTAGTAAGCAAGCTGGAGCGCTTGGTGCGAAGTTGACAGGTGGCGGTCGAGGTGGTTGTATGTTTGCGTTAGTCGATTCGGTTAGTCAGGCTAAGGTTGTTGAGGATGCATTAGTCAATGCCGGGGCTGCGCGAACATGGTATTGTAAAGTGGCGAATGAGGTGATGAGTTATGAAAGCTAAGGCACGGGCACATACAAATATCGCATTGATAAAGTATTGGGGAAAACGTGATGAAGCACTTTTTTTACCGACTAATAATAGTTTGTCGATGACGTTAGATCAATTTTATACTGAGACAATGGTTGAGTTTGATTCAAAGTTAAAGAGCGATCAGTTTATTTTGGATGGAATGGAAATGGATCAACGTGAGACAGAAAAGGTGAGTCTGTTCATGGATAAGGTTCGTCGCTATACTGGGGAGTCGCGTTATGCGTTAATTGACTCGGTTAATCACGTCCCAACGGCTGCTGGGTTTGCTTCGTCTGCGTCAGGTTATGCGGCACTAGCTGCGGCGGCGATGAAGGCGACTGGGGTGAATTTTTCAGAAAAAGAGTTGTCGAAAATGGCGCGTCAAGGGTCGGGTTCGGCGAGTCGTTCGATTTACGGTGGATTTGTTGAGTGGCAGAAGGGTGAGTTGGCTGACGGTTCGGATTGTTATGCCGTTCCTGTCTTGGAACAGGGGGCTTGGGATCTACGTGTGTTGTCGGTTGAGGTGACACATGAGGTGAAGAAGGTATTGAGCCGTGAGGGTATGAAGCGGACGGTCGAGACGTCACCGTTTTTTGCTGGTTGGTTAGAAGCGGTTGCTGCGGATTTAGTTGAAGCGAAGGCAGCGATTGCTGAGCGTGATTTTACTCGTTTAGGTGAGACGTTAGAAAGGAACGCGCTCCGGATGCATGCGACGACGCTCGGGGCTAATCCACCATTTATGTATTGGCAAAGTTCAACGGTACAAGTGATGGAGGCTGTTCAGGTACTTCGGGAGTCGGGGATTGAGGCTTATTTTACGATTGATGCGGGACCGAATGTTAAAGTTGTTTGTCAGCCTAAAGATGAAGAGCGAATTTTTGCTGAGTTAATGAAGTTAGCTGTTGTGCAACAGATTTATCGTTGTCAAATTGGTCCGGGTGTGAATTATTTAGAGATATGATAGGGGAGATCGGGATGAGGGATGAGCGCTATACAGTTCGGGCACCGGGGAAGTTATTTATTGCGGGTGAATATGCCATTACAGAGCCTGATCAGGATAGTATCGTCGTGGCAGTTGATCGTTATCTATCAGTTGAGATTCAGACGAGTCCATTTAATCGATTAGATTTGCCGGAAATGAATTTAATTAATATGCAGTGGAATGAGAAATTTGGCAAAGCTATTTTTAAAAAGTATCATCCACGGCTGAGATTTATCAAACATATATTAGATACATTTTACGCTTATGCAGATGGGCATTCTCCTGTTTATATTAAGATAACGAATGAACTTGATTCAAGCTCAGGGAAAAAATATGGACTAGGTTCAAGTGCCGCGTTATCTGTTGCATTTTTGACGGCGTTACTAAAGTTTTCTAATCAACATGAACGGATTGATGATCAGTTAACGATTTTTAAACTAGCTTCAATCGCTCATTTTAGAGCACAGGGTAATGGTTCATGTGCAGATATTGCGGCTTCTACGTATGGTGGCTGGTTGAATTACCGGACATTTGATAGTGTTTGGCTAATGGAAAAATTGAATCAAGGGTGTTCTGTTAAAACGATCGTCGAAGCAGATTGGCCTGGGTTGAAAATTATTCCACTGAAACAGCCGGATCAACTTCACTTTTTAGTCGGTTGGACGCAGGAGACGGCTAGAACAGCTCCAATGGTTGCAAAAGTTCATCGTTTAAAATCGAAGCAGCCGAATCTGTATCAGCAGTTTTTGCAAACGAGTCAGATGGCTGTTGAACAAATGATTGCTGGGTTTCAAAGTGGTGATTCGGACAGTTTGATTGCAGGCATCAAAGCTAATCGTAGTGCATTGCGTTTACTTGGAATTGAAGCAGATGTGCCAATTGAGACGCAAAAACTATCTGAATTAATTGATCTTGCATCACCATTTGGCGGTGCGAAAACATCAGGTGCTGGTGGAGGGGATTGTGGAATTGCCTTTATTAAATCAGTGGATGAGAGCAATCAAGTTTATCAATTGTGGGAAGAAGCGGGGATTGAGCCGTTAATGGTGACAACTTCTTTGGTTGGAGTGGAAATAACTTGAATTTAAAGGGTTCTACGTCAAGTAACGTTGGTGAGGAATTTTTAGCCGAAATATATTTAGTTGTTTAAGTCTGAAACGCAAATAATTAAGATTGAGCTAATACGGTGATTTCCGCTCTAGGTGGATGCTTTCCGC
>DUPD01000031.1 GCA_012838505.1 Bacilli bacterium
ACCTTTCATGCCCATTGTCTTTTTTCTTAGTGCGAAGCTGACTAATAACTGAATATTTTGTTAATTAATATTTTGATGAAAAATTAACACTTGACTTTATCAATCACTTTTTATGCAACGCTAGTGAATACAGAGGAACTCTTGCAACTTAATTGGCTCAACCAAACCCCGATTCGAAAAGGATTGCTCGGTTTGAAAGATAATGGGACATTCAAAACAAATATGTTTGAGACCTTCGATGTTGTCCAAGAGAAGCAGACGAAACAAACCTTTTATGGAAATATTCACTCGCAAGCATTTCCACCGAAGGAATTATTGTTTAATCACTCATTCATGGGCGACGAAAATACAATACTCGTTATCCCGATTGTTCAAGAAGATCATTATTTTGGGATGTTTGGTTTTGTCGGTACCGATGATATTATGACGCAATTGATGCCACTTCACACGACCTATCAATTGGCGACTTATTTTGCTGCTGGTTATCTAAGAGCAAATATTACTGAACGGATGAACAATTATTCTCAGCAACTCGAAATGATTTCAGATATTATTTATGATGGCATTTGGGAATATACCAACACTAATAAAGAAATTGTTTGTCGAGGTGGAATTGTTCAACACTTCGGTGAACGAACAAATTACGCAAATATTGATTTCGAACGAATTGTAAACATCATTCATCCAAAAGACCGAGAGTTTTTCATAGCAAGTCTTGCCTTAGACCGAAGAATAACGAAACAAATTAATCTTGAGGTTAGAGTCATTACGAACAATAATCAACTCATGTGGATTCAAATTGTCGGTCAATTCATTTATGTTGATGGTAAGCTTACAAAAGCCGTTGGTTCAGTAAAAGATATTACCAATCGAAAAAAAGCAGATGCAAAAATTAATGAGCTTGCTTTCTATGACACCCTAACTGGCCTAGCTAATCGGATTTCCTTTGAAGAACAGCTAGCTAAAGAAATTGAAATTGCCAAAGATAACGACCAATCCATTGCTCTAATTCTCTGTGACCTTGATCGCTTTAAAGTGATCAATGATAGTTATGGACACAAAGTTGGCGATCACATTTTAAAAACTGTTGCTGCACGGGTAAAACCATTGCTTGCTGAAAATCAATTTTTTGCTCGATTTGGTAGCGATGAGTTTGTTGTAATTATGCCGCACATTAACGATAATCAAGAAGCTTATCAATTGGCGAGTGATATTGTTCAAGTGATCAATCAGCCGATTTATGATGAACATCGTCACTACCAAATTTCAACGAGTGTTGGAATCAGCATCTATCCTGAAAATAGCAAGGCAACTGATATACTTGTTTCTGCAGATATCGCAATGCACAGTGCTAAAGCAGAAGGGCGGAATCGAATCCATATTTTTAATGACCAAATCAAGCATCATAATGCGAGTCAAATCAAACTTGAAGAGCAACTCCGGCATGCTGTCGAATATGATGAATTATCACTCCATTTCCAACCGATTTATTACGTTGATTCCGAGGAAATATATGGCGTCGAAGCCTTGTTGCGCTGGAACTCGAAAGAATTCGGTAAAGTTAGCCCGCGTGACTTTATTCCATTAGCTGAAGAAACCGGCTTAATTGTTTCGATTGGAGAATGGGTCATTTATGAGGCGATTCGGGTGATGAAGAAATGGCAGAGAAAGTATGATGTTCCGATCAAGATGTTCATTAATTTATCATCAAGACAAGTTAATCATCCAAATTTCTCAAGAGAACTAAAGCGAATTTTTGATATTACTGATATTGATCCGCGCCGGATTTCATTTGAAATAACGGAAAGTATGATGATCGATAATTTTGAGCAAGGTAAATTAATTTTAGCTGAGTTAATCGATATGGGGGTAAAACTATCCTTAGATGATTTTGGAACGGGGTATTCGTCACTGTCTTCATTAAGACACTTACCATTTCAAATTTTAAAAATCGATAAATCATTTATTGATGATCTCTCTGCAGTTGATGCGAACGTCGCAATTTTAAAAGCGATTATTGAAATGGCACACTCGCTTAATTTATCCGTTGTTGCAGAAGGGATTGAGCGGCAAGAGCAATACGATTTAGTCGCAAGTTTAGGTGTGGACTTTATCCAAGGCTATTACACAAACCCTCCTCTACCTGAAGATAAAATCGAAAAATTTTTCAAGAGAAAACACCCACAAAAACCGAGTAGCCCCTAAGCAACTCGGTTTTTTTATTAAATACTGAGGGTTTTATAGTTAAGTTTCTCAATCTCTTGCTGTTTCAGTTCACGTCTGAGGATTTTACCAGATATTTTTGTTTTTGGCAGGCTATCAACAACTTCAATCTCCCGTGGATATGCATGTGCTGCTAGATTTTTTTTCACGTGTAATCGAATTTCTTCTAATAATTCTTCGGTATTAAAATAACCTGGCTTTAACGTAATAAACGCTTTGACAATCTCACCTCTAACCGGATCCGGTTTTCCAATCACACCTGCCTCTTCAACGGCTGGGTGCTCAATTAACGAACTCTCGACTTCAAATGGTCCAATCCGCTCACCTTGTGAATTAATCATATCATCCTGACGACCTTGGAAGAAAATATAACCTTCCTGATCTTGATATGCGAGATCACCTGACACGTACCAGCCGGGATAGTTAAAATATTGTTCATACTTCGCTTGATTATTCCAAATTGCTTTCATCAATCCTGGCCAAGGAGCTTTAATTGCTAACTGGCCAACCTCGCCTCTAGGTAACTCTTCTCCATCATCATCTAAAATCGCAATTGTTATGCCTGGAAAAGCACGACCCATCGAACCAGGTTTAATTTTTTCCGCTGGAAGATTAACAATTAAATGACCACCCGTTTCCGTCATCCACCACGTGTCATGAATCCTCAAATTTAACTGCTGATCTGCCCAGAAGATGACTTCTGGATTGAGGGGTTCACCAACACTTAATACATGCCTTAATGATGACAGATCATAGTTTTTATATAAGTCTCCTTTCGCTTTTAATAACCGAAAAGCAGTCGGTGCACTATACAAAATGGTGACTTTAAATTGTTCAATAATATCGTACCAACTGGCCGCATCAAATCTTCCCGATTGAATCACAATCGTGGCACGGTTGAGCCATGGTGCAAAAATACCATAGACGCTCCCAGTCACCCAGCCGGGATGCGATGTACACCAATAAACATCGGAACTCTTAATATCGAGCACCCAATTCCCTGAAACAAAATGGTGAATAAATGCCCGGTGAGCGTGAACGACACCTTTCGGCTTGCCTGTTGAACCACTTGTATAGTGAATTAACATCGGATCATCTGGATCAACCCACTCTACATATGGATCAGGTTTAATTTCAAGTCCATCGATATCTTCTTGAAAAATAATTTCTTTTAAAGATGGCAGTTTTGCTTGATCGACACGTTTGCCTAGTTGATAATCTGTAATCAATAATTCACCTTGGCAATCCTCAATTCGCTGATGAACAGCTTCTTGCATAAATCCTTCAAATAAAGGAACTGCAATAGCACCAATTCGGATCGTCGCTAAAATTGCAAAATAACAAGCTGGATTTTTAGGTAAAAAGATAAAGACTCGATCACCTTTTTTCACACCTTTACGTCTCAGTAACGCGACATAAAGATCAATCCTTTCCTTTACCTCAGCAAAATTATATGCCGACCTAATCCGTCCATTGACATAGTGTAAGGCGATTTTTTCACCAAAACCATCCTCAACATGCTTATCGACAGTTAAATAGGCCGCATTGATTTTTTTATTTTGCTTTAATTCAGTTAAATAATGTTCCCAAGTGAACGATTCATAAGTTGATTGATAATTTGATAGATTGTAAGTTCCCTTAACTGGGGGTAAAATCTTGTTCATCGTTAAAAAACCTCCCTAAATAGCTTTCCGATTTAAATTGAGTCGATCCAAAATTCTTGCTTTATAATGAGCAGATTGTGCTGATGTTCGTGATCGGGGGCGTTCTTCCTCAAAAGCTTCTTCGACCCAACCAAATTCTTTTAAGACTAAACTCGTCGGTGAATAATGCGCATAATCCAATCTAATTTTGTCCGGCTGTGACTGCCCCGACGTCTCATTACTGCACCCAATCATTAAAAATAATAGACTAATTATCCCCACTAAAAATAAATTTCTCTTTGTCATTTTAATAGCCACCTAATTTTTTAAAATAAAAAATGCCCCTTCATAAGAAGTAGGCAAAATAAAAAACACTCCTTATCGTTCAGACAAATGTCTGCTGGCATTAGCACCTTTTCCAGGTTGCTGGGCTTCATCGGGCCAGTCCCTCCACCACTCTTCATAAGTTTGTATTCAGTTATGATTGAATTTAAAAAACCCTCCCCTCATCAGATGATGAAGGCAGGATTTAAGGCAAGCCATTAATTCATCATCCAAAGCAATTGCTTTGCTGGTCGGGGCACCTTACAAATGTAGGTTGCCGTGAAGTCATAGAGCCAGTTCTCTCGTTCACTCTTGATAAGGTAACGATTGATTCAGTCAGTTTTCAACTTGAATCAATTGTCACAATTTTTAATTAAATTGATTATAACACAAATATCTGATCTGTCTACTATGAATTTAACTTTTTTTGAGAAAAAAGTGTCTGACGCTAAAAAGTGGGTATAGTATAGAGAACTGAATTTAAATTTGATGAGGAGAGAAACCAATGAAAAAACGCGTCGCAATTATTACTGGAGCAAGCTCAGGAATTGGTGAAGCAACAGCGATTCGCTTGGCAAAAGCAGGCGTTAAAATTGGCTTGATCGATATTAAAGAAGAAAATGCAGAGAAAGTCCAGAAAGCCGTTGAAAAAGAACAAGCTGAAGCATTTATTGCTGAAGCAGACGTTAAAGACCCTGAGCAAGTTCAACAAGCGATCGATTCAATTGTTGATCACTTTGGTCAACTTGATTTTGTTTTTGCCAATGCTGGCATTAATGGTAAGGTCGCACCCATTGAAGACATTACACCAGGTGAATGGGATCAAACACTTGAAACGAATTTAAAAGGGACTTTTTTAACAGTTAAATATGCGATTCCACACATGAAAAAACATGGGGGTAGCATCGTGATTACGAGTTCAATTAATGGCAATCGTAAATTTTCTGGTTTTGGCATGGCTGCATACAGCTCAAGTAAAGCTGGCCAAATGGCTTTCGGAAAAATGGCTGCCCTCGAACTATCTAATTACCGAATTAGAGTCAACATCATCTGCCCGGGTTGGATTGAAACAAATATTGATAAAAATACGTTTGCTGAAAAAGATAATCTCAAAAAAATTGAAATTCCGGTTGAATATCCAGAAGGTTCACAACCGTTAGATGGTGAACCGGGAACACCAGAAGAAGTTGCTGAACTCGTTTATTTCCTCAGCTCTGGTGCTGCGAGTCATATTTCAGGGACTGAGGTCTTTATTGATGGTGCTTCGACATTGTTATAATGATTAATAGAGTCTTAGGTGAATTTTTACCTAAGGCTTTATTGAGTGCTGCAATTCATTTTTCAGTATTATTTTTTGACTTATGCTAAAATGTTGATGAGGAGGAGATTCATTGGATACATCAACAAATCGTCTTGCCACAGCACCTGTCGGCAAGCTTTTATTTACGCTCGCAATCCCTAATATTTTTGCGCAGCTTGTCAATATGCTTTACAATATCGTCGATCGCATTTACATCGGACGGATTCCGGATGTTGGGGCTGATGCTTTAACTGGGGTTGGCGTTGGCTTTCCTATCTTCATGATCATTTTGGCCTTTAGTTCACTTGTCGGGATGGGCGGTGCGCCGCAAGCGGCGATCAAGCTTGGTGAAGGTAAACGTGATGAAGCTGAAAAAATTCTCGGCAATAGTATTGCATTATTAATCGCGTTGTCAGTCCTACTAACTACGATCTTTTTAATTTTCGGGAAGGATTTGCTTTACTTATTTGGGGCTAGTGATCGAACGATCGACTATGCCTGGGATTACATTAAAATCGTGATTCTCGGAGCGATCACAATCCAGTTTGCACTCGGTTTAAATCCGTACATAGCTACACAAGGATTTGCGAAATACAGTATGTTAACTGTTCTAATTGGTGCGGTCTTAAATATCGTACTTGACCCGATTCTAATTTTTGGATTTGATATGGGTGTACAGGGGGCGGCTATTGCTACCGTCTTCTCACAGGGCGTGTCTGCGCTTTGGGTGTTAAATTTTTTAACTGGGAAAAAATCGACACTACGGATCCGGCCAAAGTACATTCGTTTGAAAAAATCTTATGTGATTCTAATTTTGAGTCTTGGTATTTCACCATTTATTATGCAAAGTACTGAGAGCTTACTTAACATTACCTTTAATACGTCGTTACAGCAGTATGGTGGTGATTTAAACGTTGGTGCGATGACGATTACAGCGAGTTTAATGCAGATGCTGATGTTGCCACTGATGGGTCTAACTCAAGGGGCGCAACCGATTATTAGTTATAACTTTGGTGCGAATAATTTTGATCGTGTCAAGCAGGCTTTTAAATATTTGTTTATTAGCTCGATTGCTTATTCGGCACTATTTTGGCTAGCAGTACAAATTTTCCCGCGTGTTTTTATCGCATTATTTACGACAGATCCAGCCTTAGTTGATGTGACTGCTAATAATATGAGAGTCTATATGGCTGTCGTCTTTATGTTCGGTGCTCAAATCGCGTGTCAACAAACGTTTATCGCCTTGGGTCAAGCACGTAAATCACTATTCTTAGCTTTATTACGGAAAATTATCTTATTGATTCCACTAATTTTAATTTTACCATTTTTCTTTACCAACAAAGTGTTTGGGGTCTTGGTCGCAGAGCCAATCGCAGATTTTATTTCAGTCGTGGTAACTGTGATCATTTTCTTCACAAGCTTCGGAAAAATTTTAACAGAGAAAAAAATCAAAAAACAGTCGGTTTAATATTTGTTGAGTTATTCACTCAACTTTCGCAAGCTAAAATGTGCATCTAAACGTTTAAGTCATTAGTAGCGTTGCATAAAAAAGTTAAGGTAAAATCAAGTGATGTGATTAGTTCTAAGTAAGAGGATCACACCCACAGCTGAGAGATATTTCGCTTTCCTCGAAAATAAAGATCAATTTTCTTCGTGCGATGCTTATTCGGGGAAGCTTTCCTTATCCTACGGGCAGGTGTTTATGGTGGGACGAGTAACCGCAGTCCCAGTCCCAGTCCCAGTCCCAACATCTAACTGACCCACGTCCTGTGCGCCCGAGGCACGCCCGCGGTAAGCGAAATATTTTCCCGAAGCGGTTGTATTGATCGATTAATATCAGTTATCTCAAATCACATCAATAAGACTTGACATAGGAAAGAAAAGTTTATGCAATGCTACTGTTAAGTCGTAATGTTTTAAGCTTCACATTTGCTATGATCCTAAATAACAGCTGAGATTACCAAACAATCACTCACAATTTAAAAAGGTAGATTGGGGAAAGTATGTCCCTATCTACCTTTTTATTTACTCTTTTCTATGCGGTTCAATCTTAAACCAATCGAAGTAGGCTGGTGTTGTGCTATCTTGCCCATTTCCCGTTGCATATAACCCCAACATTACACCAGTAAAAACTCCACCAGTACCACCATTTAATTCAACAGACAAATATTTAAGTGGACTTTTAGCTAACTGAATCCACTGCTGATCTTTTTCCTGATACCAAAAGTAATAATCATCTTGATCAATCGAAAATTTTAATTTAATATTTTCAGCATTGATCGGCACACTCTCCAACACAACTGAGTCACCACCAATGGTTTGCCGTGCGATCAGATAACGTTCACCTTTGATCCGTTTAATCACCAGATCATAATGTGCACGTTCGTTTAAACGCGCGACAAGTCCAGCCTCTTCTTGATCCTGTTCTGGTAAAAATAAAATCTCAGTTGATACGTCAATGTCTATATCGGTTTGTGGCACAGCCAAAAATGCAGGAATGCCAAGCGGATCATCGAGAGTATCTTTGTTCCCATCTAATCGAAGCCAACCGTTACGGCTACAGAGCAATAAGTATGCATCTTCCTTGCGATAACGTAAATAAGACCACTTAGATAAAATTTTACGTTCGGTAAAATCAGTGAAAAATCCACTTGCTTTACCAATATTCGTTGCCGTTAAATTTGGTGATTCCATTAGCTGATTAACTGTTCCAACATTCGAGTCAATCATTGGCCAACCATCCTCAGACCAAGTAATCGGAGCTAAAAAAGTTTCCCGACCGAAAATTGTGTATTTCCCCTGAACTGGACGAGTCGCCAGAAAAACAGCCCACCAATTCCCAACACTGTCTTCAACAATATCGGCATGACCTAGTGCTTGAATCGGATGATCAGGTAATTGATTATGGGTTAAGATTGGCTCGTCACACAATTCAAACGGACCATACGGGTGATCACTTCGAGCAATAATCGCGCGATGGTTCGCTCCCGTACCACCACTTGCACACAATAAATAATATAAATCATGAATATTATAGAGATGTGGCGCTTCTGTCCACTCCCCACCATCTCCGTCAAAAATTTTGACCGGTTCTGTTAAGGCTTCACCTGTTTGCGGATCAATTTCGTACTGAATCACGTGTGAATCAAGTCCAGCTCCATTTTGAACGGTCACATAAACTTTACCGTCCCCATCAAATAATAATGATGGATCAATATTTCCATGCGAAATTTTGATCGGATCAGACCACGGGCCACGTGGATCCTGTGCTGTGACATAAAAGTTCCCAATGCCACGTACATCTGTTGTAATTAAATAAAAAGTACCGTCATGGTAACGTAAAGTTGGTGCATAAATTCCTGAAGAGCTTGGACTGTTTGATAAGTCGAGCTGTTGCTTACGTGTCAAAGCGTGCCCAATCTGGTTCCAATTAACAAGATCAACACTATGAAAAATAGGAACGCCTGGGAAATATTCAAATGAACTTGTTGCCATATAATAATTGGTTTCATCCACTCTAACAATACTAGGATCAGGATAGAAACCCTTAATCACTGGGTTTTCGTATTGCATAATCTCCAACTCCTCTGCTTATCCTATCATCTACTTTAAGTTTAGCCACATTCCAAATGAACATAAACCTCGATTTTATACACTTTTCCTAATAAACTATAGAAAACGGTTTCAATCACTTAAAAAATCTCATTCTATTCATATTATTCGATTTGTAGATCTGAAATACGCTATAATATATAAAAGTAAGCGCTATCATAGTTGATTATAAAAGGAGCGATTTTATGCGTTTAGGAGGACAAGTTTTTATCGAAAAGATTACACCTGAAAAATGGGTGAAAAAATTAACGGAGAAAAATTATCGAGCGGCTGTTTTTCCAGTTGATCATACGGCAAGCGAAGCAGAGATAAACAGTTATCAAAAAGCAGCTGAAGAGGCGGATATCGTGATTGCAGAAGTTGGTGCATGGTCAAACCCGATCAGCCCTGATCCAGAGATTCGGAAAAAAGCCATTGAACATTGTAAAAATCAACTCAGACTGGCAGACAAAGTTCGAGCCGGTGTGTGTGTCAACATTTCTGGTTCCCGGGGTAAAGAGTGGGATTCCCCGCACCCAGACAATTTTTCACAAGCAACATTTAATTTAATTGTTGAAACCGTTCAGGAAATTATTGATGAGGTTAATCCACAACATACTTTTTACGCACTCGAAATGATGCCATGGGCGCTTCCTGATGATACAGAACAATATTTAAAATTAATTAAAGCAATTGATCGTCCACAATTTGCTGTTCACTTTGACCCAGTTAATATGCTGAACAGCCCAAGAAAGGTCTATCAAAATGGTAAATTAATCGAAGAATTTTTTGAAAAATTAGGACCATACACAAAAACAGCTCATGCGAAAGATATCGCCTTAAGTTCGGAATTAACGACACATTTAAGTGAGGTTATTCCTGGTGAAGGAATCCTTGATTATGAAGCATTTTTACGTGGCATGGACAAGCTCGGTCCCGACATACCACTGATGATGGAACATTTAGATTCAGAAGAGAAATATGACCAAGCAACTGAATTTATTCGTAAAAAAGCAGCAGAATTAGGGATTGGGTTGTAGATCATTTATGTTATAATATTACTAAACTAAGCGCAGAGGTTGTTGATTATGACGTTTAAAAAACGAATATTTATATTTATTTTACTTACCTCTTTCACTAGTCTAATATTAATCATAACTAATCAATCACTTTTCGGTAGTGGTGAAGTGGCGACTCAGACTTCTCCGACGGAAAACTTAAAACTAAACACAACGACTTTTGGTAATGGCCAAAGGTTGCAACGTGTCTATGCAATTTTCGAATGGACAGAAAAGAGAATTGCTGAAAGAGAATTAATCACATTCTCGATCGATGGTGGAATAGATATAATCCCGAACTCTTATCAAGCTACGATTTTAACAAAGCAAAGCCCTGAAGCTAGTTGGGTATACTATGGCGATGCAGGGGGCAGACCATTTCAAATTGAAAATGAACGTATTACGTGGCAATGGAGTGGCGAGTCTGCATACTATAAAGGATACGTTAGCTTTTTAGTTGATACTGAATCCTTTGATTCAGCAAAGCTAAACGTTGATTATCATTTAGGTGAGCAACATTCTGACAAAGCATCGATTACACACGTAACGCGGGCTGGTAAGATCTTCTTCACTAACCAATGGGATTAAGAAAAGCTGAGGTGAAAGTTTTTATACTTTTACTTCAGCTTTTTACTGTTTCAAATGAATTTGTCGATCATTAATAAATGGTGTTCCGGCTTTTAGTTGTCCGGTTACGCGTTTAATTCGGATTGTTTCTCCGTTTAGAAATTGTTGTAAGTTAATTCTTACTGGTAATTGATTCGCACCAACTCCGTATAGTACCATCAACGTCTGCGGTTGATAATAGCTCGTATGAAGTGTACCCGACCAAACCGAATAGCGATCTGAAAAAATCCCTTGCTCACGATCATTAAACAACTGATAGGCTTGGCGTGCCGATAAGCTCGGACGCCACTGCGCTTTAATTCGATTCAAGCGCTCAATCGATTCATCACTTTGATACCGATTCTCCTCTTTCAAAAGCTCAAAATGATTCGTGCACATATTCGCCGGTCTAACGACAACCTTTCTTGGACTCGCCTCAACAACAACTGACTCACCCGTTCGATCAAACAAAATATAAGAAAAAGAACTGCGGTGGGGAATCGCCTTTAATAATTCAATCCCTTCATCAACAGTCGCACAATTTTCAAGCAAAATTCGTCCGATCATATTACAGACAAACCCATCACCCGAACCAATTCGATTAGTGAAGTTATAACCCATCGCAAAACCTTTTTCATTGATCCCATCCATCCGACCGGTTATTTGCATCGACGGTCCAATTGAGGCATAACCTCCATCACTCGGCTGATAAACAACTAGACGTCCTTCATAACTACTCGGGTGGCTGTCATAATTACGAACAAGAAAATCTGTCCCTGTCATAATCGAACAGCCACTCCGCTCTTCCTCTAAATAATAACCACTAAACTCTTTAACCGCTTGTTCAAATGTCCACTCTAAACCATCTGCTAGCCCCTGAAGCTCAGCAACCAAACCCGGTCCAAACTGATTCAGCAGTTCGACCGCTTCGCTCACATCCGTGAAGAACTGACGCTTTCGTCGTTTCTGCCATTGAGTGCGGCGATTTTTTAATAAAACAGAATCTTTCAGTTCTTGACCTTGCTCAAAGCCTAACTGATAGTGCGAGCCACGAAATTGGATCAGATCTGTAAATACTTTTATCAATGAATTGCTCCTTTGTTAAAAAGATTATTTATAACGCTTCTCTAAATCACTCATCCACCAGCCCAATAAAATGCCAAGCATAAGTAAAATAACACAAGAAAGGATACCGATCCAATTGAATCCATCATAGTTAACTGGGACAATCATCACCGTTGAGGCAAAGACAACCCCCAAAATAAAATGAAACATGGCAGCATATGCCCTCTTCAAAATGAATTCTACTAATTTAGACAATAATAATACACATAAAACAGCACCAATCCCGATCGGAATAATTACACTTAGATCAAGATCCTTAATGCCGTCAGCCATCGCTTTATACATCCCAAAGTAGAGTAAGAAATTCGATGGACTTAAACCGGGGACAATCATCCCTAAACCAATTAAACCACCTGCAAGTAGCCATGTCCAAGTATTTTGCACAATCACTGTCGTTAATAACTGCTCACCATATGATAAAAACAAGAAAAAGACCACAAAAGTAATCACCATATTGACAATATCCTTTAGATTACGTCCATGCTTGCCAGCTTCACTCCACAGGGCTGGAACCGTTCCGATAATACAACCAACAAAAAACCAGAGAATAACGGTCTCATGTTCCCCAAGTAAGAAACTAACTGCAAACGATAACAGAAAAATACCAGCCAATCCACCTAAACCAACTGGGATGAAAAACTTAACATTTTCTTTAAAGTTTTTCGTTAGATTTGCTAAAAATAAAATAATCCGTTCATAAATACCGAACACTGCCGCTAAAGCCCCACCGCTCACACCTGGTAAGATAAAGCCTGATCCAATAAACATTCCTTTAATAAATCGTAACCACCAATCGATTAAACTCGTTCGTTTCATAAAAAATTATCTCCTTTATACATTACGCTCTTTTTTAACTATCCTATTATAACACGACTCATTCTATAACTACCAAAATTACCAGCAATAATTAAACAAAAATCCACAACTCGAATTTGAGCTTGTGGATTTTATAGACAAAATTAATATTCAATTGGCCATGTTTCAAGATTCTCGGACATATCCCAAAACATATATTCAAATAGAGAGGTTTTTACAATGATCTCTTCTAGCTTAGCTAATTCCTGTTCTGGCTTACCTCGGCAAATTTGATTCAATTGGCGTTTACAGTCATCAGCAAGCGCAGTAAACTCAACCGATGAATACATCTGTACCCAGTCACCATAAAACTCATGATCCAGCGCCCCCGGAATTTTGGCCAGCTCTAAACCTATATAATTATAACTCCATGCACATGCAAGAACCGCTGCGATGACGTTTTCAACACCACCCAACTGTGACACATTTAACATATAACTCGTATAGGCCGTTGTCGTTGCAGCCGCCTCTGTTGCTTCTAGATCCTCAGCACTTAGCCCAAATCTTGCTGCATATTGGCGATGAAGCTCCATCTCCATATTTAACGTTCCATCCAACAATTTAGCAAATGCCATCATCGTCTGCAAATCATTCGCCTTTGCACTCCCAAGCGCAAACAAACGCGAATACTCAATTAAATAAACATAATCTTGCTTCAACCAATGCGCGAATTTCTCCTTTTCTAGCCACCCCTCACCAAGCCCCTTCACAAACGGATGCACTAAATACGACTCCCAAATAGGCTCAACACGTTGCCAAACACGATCTGTAAATTCCGCTTTCATCTTTATTCCCCTTTTCTTTGTTAAAAATTTTTCAGCCTTGACTCGTGCTTAATTTAACGATTCACTCCTTCCTTTATTTCGCGGGGAACTAAAAAACCCATCTCCTTGTCTTAGGAAAATGGGCTATTGATATCAATTAATGCACGGCTTAAAAAACCACATGCAATCATACTAGCTTCCACTTCCCTACGCTGGTATTAGCCAGATCAGGTTCAAAGGGTCGATCATCTCTCTCAGCACTTACATGCTCCCCTAGTCGAAATTAATTTAATATTCAGTTTGTAAAGTATTATAACATGTCAATTATGAAAGGCAACCTTTTTTCCAACAATGAACAATCCACAAGCAATTATTGTTGCAATTATATATTACCCTAAAGTTAGGCTAACTTTAGGGTATCTAAACTTTTACCAGATGGAGTTGAATAAAAGTGTCTACTAAACGTGATTTAGTGTTATACCGAGCATTATTTAATCTAAGTAATACTTTTTTAAAAATTGTGATCAAAAACGTTGAAAGTCACGGAATGACGATCGATAACTTTCGCATACTTGAACTCTTATACTCAGAAACAGAAAACCATACGATTCAAATGCTAAGCGAAAAGTTACAAATTCCAAGTGGGAGCATTACTTATGTAGTCAATCGCCTGATGAATCTCGACTACATAGAAAAAACACCTTATCCTACCGACAAACGAGCAAGCTACGTTAATTTAACAACAGCTGGTAAAAATGCAATTCGCAAAATTATACCAGAACATGTAAAATTTATTTCAAGTAAGATGGAGGAGATCAACGAAGAAGAAAAACAACTACTGATCAATTTGCTTAATAAATTAGGTTGACTATTTAATTTATATTTTTAAAAAAGGAGCTAAATCAAATGAATTTTGAAGAATTAGTAAAGTCACGCCATTCTGCAGTTAATTTTATTGAAAATGAAGTCATGACCGAAGAGGATTTTAAGAAAATATTTGAATTAACAAAACTAGCACCAAGTGCAGTTGTTATCGTCATGGGTAATAAGAATAGATTTAAAAAAGATGAAGTCGAAAAAATCTATCAACCACTGAAACTACTAAAAATGATCAATGAAGTCGATTACGATATGACTTTAGAAGCTGTCAGAAAATATACAGAAAAGTTTAAAGAAAATCCATCTGCTTTAGATGCTGAATTAGCACGAAATGCAGGGATTAGTGCGATGCTGTTTATGTTAAATGCCAAATATTACGGCTTTGATACGTGCCCAATGCACGTTCATAACATTGACCAATTAAGATCAGAATTTAACATTCCAGATCATTTAGAACCAATGATGATGATTACAATTGGAAAAAGTGTAGATAAAGTCCGTCCACGCGGATACCGTCATCCAGTCAATGATTTCGTTAAATTTAATGGTTATTAATCTTAAATCTAAGACATCACTCCCCTTTATCTCAGGTAACAGACTGATTATAATCAATTGGATCGAAAGAGAAATGTCATGCCAATTGGCGAAAGATTGTTAACTGGCTCTATTGAAGCGAGCTTCAATAGAGCCAATTCAGATAAAGTGAGAGGCGCATTAAACAAATATATCAAAGTTGTTTTAAGAAACCCGAAGGCAAGTTCAGTCATTGACTGCAAGCCTTCGGGTTCGTTAGATTATTTTACAATAGTGCTTCAAGATGTTTTTAATTCCAAATTGTTTTTTCCATCCACTTAAATTGTTTGAAAGTTCTTCAATAATAACTTGTTGTGACAACACTTTAATCACCGCCGTTCAAGTATTTACTACTTATTATTCTAGATACATTTTTGTTAATTCATTTTACCTGTTATTCAACTTTTCAAGCTCTTGATGAATTTGACTAAGCAATTGATTTTGTTCGATTTTTAATTGTCTAGTGTTGTTAAAATATCGAATAATCGATCTGATAAAATAAATAATTCCTGCTATGATTCCACCGTATATTAAAAGCACGAAGATAGGCAACAACGATTGGAAATACATTTATCGTTTCCTCCTTAAAATGAATTGTTAACCAAATTATAGCTTACTTATTTCAAAAAAGGAATTAATTTTCATTTTTTAAAATAAAAAACAACCTGCCAATTTTTCAATCAGCAGATTGTCCTTCTTTTTTAAAAATTAACGATTACATTTGAATTCGGTGCAGATGGGCAAAGATCCCATCTTGTTTAATTAACTCATCATGGCTTCCTTCTTCAGCGATACCGTCTTTCGTGACAACCATAATTCGATCAGCATTTTTGATCGTCGCTAGTCGATGCGCAATTACAAGTGTTGTTCGATTTTTTGCTAAATCATTCAATGCTTGTTGAATAATCATCTCTGTCTCAGTATCAAGCGCTGATGTGGCTTCATCTAAAATTAAGATTGGTGGATTTTTCAGAAACATCCGAGCAATCGCAATTCGTTGCTTTTGTCCACCTGAAAGTTTGAAACCACGCTCACCAACTTGGGTATCATAACCATCTGGAAGCTCACGAATGAAATCTTCCATGTGGGCTTGTTTAGCTGCTTGCTTAATTTCTTCATCAGTCGCATCCAATTTTCCATAGGCAATGTTTTCTCTTAACGTACCAGTAAACAAGAAAACATCCTGTTGAACCGTACCAATTTGTTGTCTCAGTGATTCTTTAGTAAAATCACGAATGTCAACACCGTCAATCGTAATCTGACCTCGATCCACATCATAAAATCGTGGAATCAGTGCGGAAATCGTTGTTTTTCCAGCGCCAGATGGGCCAACAAGCGCAATGGTTTCACCTGCTGCAACATTAAAGCTAACATTTTTCAAAATTGGTGCTTGTCTTTTTTCATAACCAAAGGTCACATCATTAAAAACAATATTTCCAATCAGAGTAGTTGCTTCTTTCGCGTTAGGACGATTCTCAACTTCTGGTTCTACATCTAACAATTCTGTAAAGCGCTTAAAGCCTGCCATCCCTTTCGGATAAAGTTCAAGTAATGTACTCACCTTTTGAATCGGATTAAAGAGCACATTCATATATAAAACAAATGCAACTAATTCTCCGTATGAAAGTTGGTCGTTAAAACTTAACCACGCACCAATCACAAGGACAAATAAAATTGCAAATCGCATCACGAGATAAATATTTGAATTGACAAAAGCCATCACGCGATATGCCGTCAGTTTGGCTGACCTAAAACGATTGTTGTTCGTTGCAAACAAATCTTTCTCATACTGCTCATTCGTAAACGACTGAACAACACGCACACCAGAAACAGCATCTTCAACTTGTGCATTCACATCAGCAATATGGTCATACATCTTACTCCACGTTTTACTCATTTTAATATTACTATAACCAATTAAGATCACCAGTATCGGCACAATTACTAAAATCATCAATGTCAAGTGAACATTGATTGTAAACATAATTGCAAACGTACCGAAAAAGGTCATTACTGCAATAAAGAAGTCCTCTGGTCCATGGTGGGCAAGTTCACCTATATCGAATAAATCATTCGTAATCCGACTCATAATATGACCTGTTTGTGTATTATCAAAAAAGCGAAACGACTGACTTTGCACATGATTGAACAGTTCCTCACGCATGTCCGTCTCAATATTAAGACCTAACTTATGGCCTAAATAAGTAACGATATATTGTAAGAAGGTACTGATTAAATAAGCGATGAAAAGCAAAATGCTAATCGTAACGACTCGATTCCAATCTCCTCCAGGTAATAAATCGTCAATAAACCATTGTACCGCTACTGGAAATAATAATTCTAACAAAGCAACAATTACTGCTGCTGAAAAATCAATTATAAATAAGCGCTTATGTGGCTTATAATAAGTAAAAAAACGACGAATCAAAACATCCACTTCCTTCAAGTATATAATCTGCTTGTTTTTTATCTTTTTTAAAAAAATTGACTAACGTGCTTTAATCACTTCTTTTTGTTGCCATTTTCCATAACGATAGTATGCATATGCGAAAATACTACTGATGAAGAAACTCATCCCCATTCCATAGCCAATTCCTTGCTGACCAAATTGCTCTGCAAATAAATAAGTCAACGGGAATCTTAGCAACCAAAAAGAAATTAGATTTAAAATAAGTACCTGCGTCATTGCTCCTGCAGCTCTTACAGTACCATTAAGAATAAAATTAATTCCGAGAAACGGATAGAAAAAAGCAATAATTTTTAAATACTCAGTTCCAAATTGGACGGCATGTGGTTCTTTAATAAATAACTTAATCCCATACTCTGCAAAGATAAAGATTAAAAGCGCAAAAAATAACATAACTGTCGTAGTATATAAAAACCCATAAAGCGTAATCCGGTGGACGCGTTTCCAGTTTCCCGCACCAATATTTTGGCCAGCCATACTATTCACTGATGTGCCAAGTGCCTGGGCAGGAAGCATAATGATACTATCCAATCGTTTAGCCGCGCCATACCCTGCTACAACAGACGTTCCAAATGAATTGACAACACTCATGATCGCCATCACACCAGCTGAAATAACACTCATTTGTAAACCGGCTGGAATTCCTAGCTTTAGAATATTAGCAACTTCTGCTTTTGCAGGCAAATGTGGTTTGACAAGTGGAATAAGTTTTTTCCGAATCGTATAAATGACCCCTATTGTAAAGGCAAGTGCCTGAGAAAAAACAGTAGCAATTGCTGCTCCTTCAATGCCCCAATTAAAGATCGAGATAAAAAGCGGATCAAGAATTGCATTACAGATGACCGCAATTAAGACAAAATATAATGGTGTCTTTGAATTTCCCACCGAACGAAAGACCGTCCCGATAAAATTATAACCAAAAATAAAGACAATCCCGAGAAAGCTAATTTTCAAATATGAGTCAGCCATGCCAATCATTGATTCAGGGGTACCCATTAATCTCAAAATCGGTTCAGATAATAGATAACCAAAGATCCCTAACACGAGCGACATAATTGTTAAAATCACAATAAACGCATTTAAATAACGCGTTAATCCCTGTTCACTGCCACGACCTTTTTGTTGCGACAAGATCGTTAATGCTGCATTATTTAATCCAATTACAAAAGCTAACACTGTAGCTAGTACGGTTCCTGCTAAAGATACAGCTCCTAAACCATCCTCACCAATTAAATTCCCAACCCAGATGCTATCAATAAATTGATAAGAAATCTGCAATAAATTAGTTAAAATAATCGGTCCAGAAAAAATAAATAACTGCTTGAATATGTTACCTTGCGTAAAATTATAGTGTTTAGCCATTAATATTGCTCTCCCGCTGAAAACGAACCAACAAATACATCCACTTAAATCATATCACACTCAAAAAAAATCAGCATAAGAATAGCTTAGAGATTCTAAACCTCTAAGCCTTTAATGTATTACCTGATTCAATCCACCTTTCAATTAGCGACTCTCCTATTTTATCATGGACAATGGTATGTCAACACTAAACTGTACAATTTTTATAAGGTGTTTAGTTGTCAATCACGCTGATTTATTTGTAAATTCTAATGCTAACAGTGATAACTCGTTGTCACTTGACTTGGATCCTTTGCTCGTATGCTCCTGAGCCGAGAAGCCAGCTAATAAATATATCTGGTTCTGCCACACAGGCTGGCATACTCGCGTCTCCAAGTAAAGTGCACGTCTTTTCATGATGCTGGGAGAATCGCTTTCATAATTTTGGGGAGATCTCCAAACATCATTTTATATGGTGTTTTTTTCTTTTTAACAATAAAAACAGCCCTTAAATAAGAGCTGTCTAGTGTAAATATTCAATTTTTTTCACAAAGATACACAAGCCATTCGAAGATTTAAAATGCTCAATCTCGGCAAAGCCATTGCGTTTATAAAAGGATTTCACTTTATCAATATCTTCACATTCCAAATAAACAATTCTCCCACCTACTAATCTATGAGCCTCTTGAATTTTTTTGTAGGCTAAAAATAGTAAATCATCACCACTTACGCTTTTTGCTTTTGTAGCAACTTCACTAAAATTTCTCCCTATCTGTCCCAACAAAAAACCCTGAATGCCATATGACTTTTGTTCGGTTCTATGACCTACACCCATCAATCTTTTCTTCAAATTATTAGAAAGCTTGTTAAAATTGTTCTTATTAATAACTAATGGCTTTTGAGATATTGAAAAATAACCTGCTATAAAACTATTCCCTTGATATGTAGACATCACTAAAAATGTTCTTGAAAGACTTAATTTTTCATATTGAATCGCCCGATTATGCAAAAAATATTCAACGTCATTGACGCCAGGCTCAGCTATTGAAGATATAGTTTCAAAAGAAAAGAGGAGTTTTTTTATATCCTCCTCTGAATAGCTTGATTTATATAGCAATTCATTTAACGCCACAATATTTAGAGCCATTTACTTCCTCTTAAAAAAAGATTCCATTATACTGTCAATACTTTCTTGATCAGTAACTTCCGATACTTTTTGATTAATTTTATGGTCAACTTTTTTACTGTTTTCTATAGCAGATATCAAGTTTTGAGCATTACGACGACCAAATTTAAACTCAGTTGTAAAACTTTTTGTTGCCATAAAGCATCTCCACCTTCCTTATTTGCTATTCACCTTTAATAAACCATCTTCAATTCAATTATATAGTTTAATTAAATAAAGTAAAGATGAATAAACTAATTGTCATTCTTTGTTCGTTTTATTATCGAACAAAGAATGGTTCTCTTTATTCTTTCCCTTCTTTTAATATTATTATTCATAATAAAAAATCTTGTGTGTACTTTCCCGAACACTTTTATGTACATGTATATTATAAATTCTACATAAAAATGAAAGTTCCTGCTAACTAATTAAAAATATCTTGAATTAATATTCTACGTTGTAGCACAAACTATACTTGTAAAAAAGAAATGGGCAACAATTGGACAACAAATTCAGTTGTTTAGAATAATTTAAAACAAAATAAAAAGCCTGTACACATTGATGTACAAGGCTTTTGTAGGTATGGGCTGTACTGGGATCGAACCAGTGACCTCTTCGATGTCAACGAAGCGTTCTCCCGCTGAACTAACAGCCCGTTATAATTAACCAAGGAAATTAAGCTTCAAGTTTACGCTTAAGTCCTATTTAAATTATGGCGTGTTTATAATATAATCGATATAGACTTTTTCGTCAAGTCTTGAATTATTTTCAGACAACTTGTTGAGACTAACATCTTTAATCAATTCTTTGATATGATGAGAGAACAAACTATTTATAGGCTTAATTGAGTTATGTGGTTATATCCGTGAATTCCACTCTTGATGGACGCGTTCCTATCATTTGATGGCTATCTTCTATCACAGACTCAATTAATTTCTATCTTAATCATAAGTGTTTGATCAATTCAGATAAATCATTTTAGAAAATGAGGAATTTTTTATGCAATCTAATCCGCAATCTAGAAAAATACCACTCGATTATACAATTGTTTTTTTGGTTATTTGCTTTGCTATTATTAGCTTAATCGCTATTTATAGTGTATCCGGGCAATATGCCGGCGGTGATTCACTCTACTACCCCAAAAGACAACTTATTTTTTACTTTGTAGGTTTTATCGCAATGGCAGTGATCGCTTCCCTTGATTTTGAATTACTAGAAAAATGGACGTTAGCTTTCTATATATTTGGTATGATTTTATTAATTGCTGTTGAGTTTATTGGTACAAGCAATATGGGAGCAAAACGCTGGTTAGACTTTAAAGTCATTGAAGTTCAACCTTCTGAATTTATGAAGTTTTTCCTGATTTTACATATCTCAGTCTTATTAGCTCGACTCGGCAAACAACGCTTACGCTTTCGAGAGAGCATTGTTGTCACATTAAAAATATTATTTTATACAGCCTTACCGCTCTTGTTAATCTATCGACAGCCTGACTTAGGTACATTACTGATGATTGTCTTTGCGGTCGGAACATTAATTCTCGTATCTAGTATTTCGCTTAAAATGAGTGCACTATTAATCACAATCGGAGTCACCGCCTTAGGGACACTTGTTTATCTTTACTTTAATCATTTTGAATTATTCAGTGAGTATATCCATTCACACCAGCTGTCCAGAATTTATGGTTGGTTAAATCCAGCTGAACATTCACAAGGCTTCGGCTATCAGTTACAACAGGCTCTACTCGGAATTGGTTCCGGTCAATTAACTGGATCAGGCTTTGGTCAAGGTTATCAAGTTCAAAGTGGTCGAGTTCCTGAAGCACATACTGACTTCATTTTTGCCGTCGTTGGTGAGGAATTTGGTTTTATTGGGACAAGTATACTAGTGATTTTATTTTTCCTATTAATTTACCGAATAATCACAATTGCGCTCAACGCAAATTCATTGTTTGGTGTCTATATTTGTGTTGGTGTGATCGCATTATTTACCTTTCAAATTTTTCAAAATATCGGGATGACAGTTGGTTTAATGCCGATCACTGGAATTGCACTGCCTTTCATCAGTTATGGGGGAAGCGCACTGCTAACTAATATGATGGCGTTAGGACTTGTCACGAGTGTTCATCTCCGAACAAAAACGTATATGTTTGGCGAGGATGAATCGATGGAATAGGAGTTTTATCATGAAAAAACGGTTAAAAAAATTCGATTATGGATTGATTGCGGTGATTTTAGCATTAACCATATTTGGTGTCATTATGATTTATAGTTCGAGCTACACGCTGTCCACACTGGATTATGATCATGGTCACTATTATTTAGTGCGTCAATTAATCTTTTTAGCTTTAGGATTGGTTGCCTTTGCAGTCGTTTCCTTTATTTCATTGAAAGCGTTAGGGGAACTAAGCCCGATGCTGATCGTCATTTCAATTATTTTGCTGATCCTCGTTTTGGTTCCAGGTGTTGGAGTTGTTCGAAATCAGGCACGACGATGGCTCGCCTATCCGTTCGTTTTTCAGCCTTCTGAAATTGTTAAAGTATGTATGATTATTTATTTCGCTCACATCTATGCCAAAAAACAACCTTACATTGATCAATTTAAAAAAGGAGTCTTACCTCCTCTATTTATTTTGGCGATTGTCTTTTTCCTAATTTTAGAGCAACCTGATTTTGGAACGGCGACTCATATTTTAGTGATTTGTGGGTTGATCGTTTTCTTCAGTGGTGTCAAGCTCCGGCATATCTTATTACTCGGGTCTGTCGGGTTGTCTGGAATCGTTTTTTTCATGTTTTCTCAACCCTATCGTCTTGAGCGAATCACGTCGTTTATGAATACCTTTGATGACCCAAGTGGTGATGGCTATCAATTAATCAACTCTTATATTTCGATTGCTACGAGTGGGTTGACTGGAAATGGGCTTGGCAATAGTGTCCAAAAACTTGGTTACTTGCCTGAAGCACATACCGATTTTATTATGGCTGTTATCGTTGAAGAACTCGGTTTAATTGCCGTTTTATTCGTGATTGGTTCGTATTTATATATTTTATATCGAGGCATTCGTATCGCGCAGGAAGTTGATTCACTTTATTTGCGTTTGCTCGCACTTGGAGTCACCTTTCAAATTATTATTCAAGCCGTCTTTAATTTAGGTGCAGTCAGTGGAATGTTACCCATCACGGGGATTCCGCTTCCATTCGTTAGTTATGGTGGAACGTCACTCGTGTTCACTCTCATATCTGCCGGGATCTTGGTTAATATCTCTGGACGTCGCCCCGATCCAACAATTGGCGGGTGAGTTTTTGACAAAAATAAAACGCTTTTGGTTTGATGTTTCTTTAGAAGGGATTAAATGATCATGAATGTAATTGAAGCGATATCGATCGAGGCTCAACAGGATGCATTTGGGGTTCGTGATCGGGTATTTATTGTTGAACAAGGGGTTGCTCCTGAGATTGAGCATGATCAATATGATCTGGATGCAATTCATTTTGTCGGTTATCTTGATGGGCAGGCGATAGCGGCTGCTCGAGTGCGGTTAATTAATGGGGCTGGGAAAATTCAGCGGGTTGCGATTTTGCAAGCATATCGGCAACGAGGTCATGGTAAGCAGCTGATGCTTGCGATTGAATCGATTTTGGCTGATCGGAAAGTTGAGCGGTTTTATTTAAATGCACAAACGCATGCGGTTGCTTTTTATCAGGCACTAGGTTATCAGGTATGCTCTGAGCCTTTTTACGAGGCTGGTATTGAACATGTCACGATGGAAAAGTAATTTCCTCGTGGCTTTTTTTATTGTCTTGATCGATTGATTCTAATGTATAATTTTCAAAAAATTTGTCTAAGCTGAATTTAATAAGTTAGTGGAGGGGCAATTCATCGTGTATGAGTATGGCTTAGTATTTATCGAGGTTGTCTTTGGTTTTTTTGACTTATTTGTAATGGCTAAAGTATTAGGTAAAACTCAGATTCGGCAGTTGACTGCTTTTGACTTTATTTCCGCGTTACTACTTGGGGAGCTAGTTGGTAATGCGCTTTATGATGAACAGATCGGATTAATTCACATGGCTTTTGCGATTGGAACATGGGGTGGGTTAATGTACGGGACAGAGTTCATTACTCAGCGATTTAAAGGTTCACGGGCATTGCTTGAGGGGAAGCCTGCGATGATCATTAACAAAGGCAAGCTCGATCGTGAGGCGATGAAGAAAAATAAGCTTGATATGAATCAATTTCAGCATTTATTGCGTTTGAAAAATGTTTTTTCATTAAAAGATGTGGAATATGCAATTTTAGAAAATGATGGGACTGTTTCTGTGTTAGAAAAAACACGTGCTCAGGCGCCAACTCGTAAAGATTTAAAGCTTCAAGATGAAAAAGTTTATTTACCGATTACGTTGATTAATGATGGCGAAGTGATTAAAGACAATTTAGCTGAAATCAATCGTGATGAAGCATGGTTAAAGGAACAGATAAAGCAACATAATGTTAAATCAATTAAAGAAATTTTTTATGCAGAATATCAAGAAGAAGAGCCGCTTCACATACAACTTATGTGAATGTCGGCTCTTTTTTAAATAGAATAATTGATTTGACGGCCAATTCCAGTTAGTTCCGAAATAATTTGATCTGCTCGTTTTGAAATCACTGCTTGGTTTTGGTGATCTTTTCTTAGCTGTTGATATTGATTTTGATTGTAGTGATTATTTAACAGCTCATTATTTGTTGCTCGATAATAACCGATTTCAATTTTTTTCGGAACAACACGATCGATTGGGATCGGGTCAGTCGGGATTTGGGTCACGCGTTCTTGATAGTGTTGTGCTTGATAATTGTTGATTGGTAAAATATAGCCCATCAGCATCCCTCCTCATTATTCTATACCCTTTTTTTATTGCTCCTATTCATTCAGGTAAATGTTGTCATTCATCATTATAGCCATGAAAATGGTGGTCGGCGATTTGGTTGTCGTTCTGATTCTGGTTCTTCAGTCGTTTCTGCTTTTTCTTCTTCGTCTGTGTTCTCTTCTGAATCCAGTTCTGGCTGTGGTTGTTCAACCCTAGCTGGTCTCGGACCAAATAAAGGATGGACTGGTCGTGCTTCACGAACAACGGGCTCGAAATAAACATTTTCAGCTTGAATAATTAAATCATCTACCTTAATGATTTTCTTTTGATCTGCCATTTAGCTGTCACTCCTTATCTATAGAATGAAGTCGCTATTAGTCTATGCCCACTCACATAGTTTGTGCCTTTTTTTCACGACTAACGTGGTTGCCCACACTTAGCAAACAAATTTACATAAGTTATAAGTGAAAGCAGATCTCTAATAGAAAGGGGAAATTTAACGATGGCATGTGGAGGAAGTATTAAATCAGGGCACTGTGTGGCAGATGTTTTAAGAGAAATTGTCGCGGCACAAAATAATGTCGTTGGCGATTGTTGTGATTCGAGTTGTGAGCAATCGATTGCGAATTTATTAGGTGAAACACCCGTCCCAACAAACTTAGACACTGTTCCTGTGCTTTTATACTGTAAAGATTGTGAGCCGTTTAAAGGATATGGTGCACCATACGATGCAATTGCTGATGTAGTTGGTAGCTTCTATTTCAGAGTTAAAAGTATTGACGAAAGAAACTGTGCCGTTCTTGAATTATTGAGAACTGAAGCAGATCCAGCTGATGATCCTGCTACTCCAGTTACTCAATTTACTGGTGATCTAACAGCAACTGGAATTTGTATTACTGTTGACGTGGACTGTTTCTGTCATGTGACTTGTTTACCTGCAATTAGTGCACTTTAGTTTTACTGAAGAGGTTCCTTATGTGGAACCTCTCTTTTTTAATTTGTCCAACCATTATAGTTTGTGCTTGAAATTCTAAATTTGCGCTAGCAGCTTTTTTTCAGTCCATTTAAAACCCGATCAAGCGAATTTCACTTATATCTGCAACATTAAATAAGTGACGCTTACGAGTATGTCTGTCTTCAAATACAAATTGATCTGCTTCTCTTGCTAAAATGTGACCTCGATAATAAGCTTGATTTACTGTAAATTTACAATAAAGTTTAGGAACATGCGCTGGACGTGTGAGTAAGTAATCCAACTTTTGATCAGTTGTCATCTCAGCAAAAACTTGTGATTGTTTACCATTCGTTTGAGCTTTTTTTGGCTGAGACTGATTTTGGCTATTTATCTTATCCGCTTCAGTTGGTGAATGATATTCGGCTTGCATCGGCGCATGTGGCATAGCTAATTCCGGTTGATCGATTAAAAATAGTGGTTTTAGAGTCATTCAACAGCCCTCCTCTCTTCAATTACTATATGAAAAGATATTGGGAATGTGTGAAAGCCCATTAAAAAACGAGCATTTCTGCTCGTTTTCCTGATTTATGCTAATCCTAAAATACTGTAACCACCATCGACATGAATAATTTCACCTGTTACACCTTGTGATAAATCACTTAATAAATAATATGCCGAGGAACCGACTTCTTCCTGTGTCACAGTACGACGCAACGGTGCTTTCTTTTCAATTTCGTTTAAGATTGAATTAAAGTCGCCAACACCTTTTGCTGATAACGTTCGAATTGGACCAGCTGAAATCGCATTGACTCGAATATTATCCTTACCCAAATCATTCGCTAAATATTTCATACTTGCATCAAGACTTGCTTTCGCAACACCCATAATGTTGTAGTTTTGGACAACACGTTCGCCACCTAAGTACGTTAATGTTAGAATACTACCACCTTCAGTCATCAGTGGCTTAGCAGCTCGTGTTACTCCGACTAAAGAATACGCACTAATATTGTGTGCGAGTAAAAAACCATCACGAGAAGTGTCAACAAATTCACCTTTTAAATCATCCCGTTCAGCAAAAGCAATACAATGTGCCACACCATGAATCGTGCCGACTTCTGCTTCAATTTTTGCAAAAGCGGCTTTAATCGATTGATCACTTGACACATCACATTCATAGAACAATGATGACTGGCCTTTCAACGTCCCGGCTAATTGCTTAACTGGTTTTTCAAATCGCTCACTTACATAGGTGAAAATTAACCGTGCACCAACCTGATCTAATGCCTGAGCAATCCCCCATGCTAAACTTCTCTTATTCGCTACACCCATAATGACAAATGTTTTATCTGACAAAGAAAAATTCATCTCATAAACCTCCAATAAATTATAACTTGTTATTAGTACCTGATACTATATTAACGGAAAATTTCAAAAAAAACAACTCGGATAACTTTGCAACATAAAAAAACGACAGCATTCCATTTCAGAATACTGTCATTAATTTCATAATAAGAACTCCATAAATAACGTTGCCATCCCAAAATAAATCGTAATTGAAATAATGTCATTAATCGTTGTAATAAACGGGCCAGACGCCACCGCTGGATCAATATTAAGTCGATCCATTAACATTGGCACGACCGCACCAGAAATCGTCGCAACAAACAACGTAATCATAATTGACAACCCAACTAGAAATCCTAAGAAAAACATTCCTTGCCAAATAAAAGTAATTAACCAAATCGATAAACCACACGTAACGCCCGTAATGATACCCGTTACTGACTCACGCATAATCGTTTTTAAAATCCCACGCTTTTGCAACTCACCTGTTGTAATCCCACGAACAGCAACAGCAAGCGACTGTGTCCCTGTATTACCAGCCATTCCTGCAATTAACGGGATGAAGATTGCTAATAATGCAACTTGCTTTAATGTTTCTTCAAACCGGGCAATAATACTTGCGGTAAATAATCCTAAGAAAAGTAAGATAATTAACCACGGAAGCCGTTTTCCAGCTGCTACAACCGGATTTTGATCGACTGAATCGACATCAACCCCCGCTAGTTTGGAATAGTCATCATTTGCTTCTTCTTCCATAACATCCATAATATCATCAACCGTAATAATCCCTAATAAATGATTTTGAAAATCGACAACCGGCAACGCTAAGAAGGCATAATCACGCATCATTCGAGCAATATCTTCTTGATCATCACCAACTGAAACGGAGACGACCTGACGGTTAACAACATCATCAATCGTCAGTGCACCTTCGGCAATAATTAAATCTCTTAACGAAATCACACCGACCAATTGACGATCTTGATTAACGACGTAAATATAATAAATCGTCTCAGCATCTGGTGCAACTTTTCTCAAATGACGCATTGCTTCTTTCACGGTCATATCAATCGAGACAACGACAAATTCAGTCGTCATAATACTACCAGCTGTTTTTTCTTCATAATGAAGTAACGCTTTAATCTCGTCAGCCTCATCATCAGGCATAATCGTTAAATAACTGGCAACTTTATTTTTATCAAGGTCATTTAAAATATCAACCGCATCGTCCGTTGCCATCTTAGTCAAAATTTCAGCTGCATAAGTTGGGTTCATCTCAACGATAAATTCACTCTGAAGTTCTCTTTCGACATGCTCCATCACCTCAGCCATTTCTTCAGGCGACAAATAGGAATAAATTAAATATCGAACGTCCTTAGTCTGCGCCTCAAAAAACTCTGATTGATCGTATGGGTGAATTTTTAAAAATTCTGCCCTAAACGGATTAATAGCTTCATTTAAAAGTGCCTCTTCAATTGCGTCATTGATGATCTCACGTGTATTTATCGCCACATCACTCATTATCAGTCACTCCTACTTCCTTTAGAATCCTTGATACAGTTCACCCTTACCAATTGATACCCTTAATCAATAAATTGTACACTTTCTTTGTATTGAAAAACGGTCACATGTTAAACTTAACTATAGCATGATTATTGGAGGTTTCAAAAATGAAATTTGACATTATTGGCGATGTGCATGGATGCTTCGATGAATGCGTCGCTTTAATAAAAAAGTTAGGTTATCAATTTAACGGTCAAAATTATTATCACCCAGAACAACGAAAATTAGTTTTCTTAGGTGACATCGTTGACCGTGGTCCACACTCTTTAAAAACGATTGAACTTGTTTATCAGCTTGTCTTAACGGATAAAGTTGCTTACTACACACCAGGTAATCACTGTAACAAACTCTATCGTTATTTCCTAGGAAATAATGTTCAAGTCCAACATGGGCTCGAAACAACTGTTGCTGAGTATTCAGCTCTTCCGAACCGAAAACAAAAACAGATCCGCCATAAATTTATCACGCTCTATCAGCAAGCCGAACTTTATTTGTGCTTGCCAGAAGTGAATGCAGTCGTCGCCCACGCGGGGATTCGAGCAGACTACATTGGACGCAATGACAAAAAAGTTCAGTCATTTGTTTTATATGGTGACGTGACTGGTGCAAAACACCCCGATGGTCGACCAGTTCGACGTGATTGGGCAAAGCAGTACAACGGTTCCGATTGGATCGTGTATGGTCACACACCAGTTTTAGAGGCTCGACAATTAAATCAAACAATCAATATCGATCTTGGCTGTGTGTATGGTAATAAATTAGCTGCTTTTCAATTACCCGAAGAAACACTCATCACAGTTGATTCTAAGCAACCTTATCAAGCTGAAAAGTTTCATCAATATGAGTCTTAACGCAATCGTTGTTCAAATTTTGTTAACTGATCGTCAGGCCAAGTTGACTCAAACTGTAAAACTTGTTTCGTGATTGGATGAGTAAAAGCTAAATACGTACAGTGCAGTGCTTGGCGATCAAAAACATGATCAGTCGGACCTCCATACAGCCGATCTCCGATTAATGGATGACCTAAGTGTGCAAAGTGAACCCGAATTTGATGGGTTCTACCCGTTTCCAATTGAATATTAACCAAACTACTGTGTTCAAATTGCTTAACAATTTGGTAATGTGTAATCGCATGCTTGCCCTCTTCTCTAACCATTCGTTCAATAATTGATCCTGGTTTTCTGCCTATTGGAGCATTAATCGTTCCCTCATCATTTGCTAAGTTTCCTTGAACAAGTGCTTGATAGTGGCGCTCGATCGGCTTTTGATGGAATAAACTATGACAATAATCTTGTTTCGCGACTAACATTAAGCCAGATGTATCTCGATCTAATCGGGTTACGATATGGACTGTATAGTTGAGCTTGTGTTGATCATAATAACTAATTAAGCCATTCGCAATTGTCGGTGATTGATCTGACATTGATGGAATGACAGCTATTTTTGCAGGCTTATTTATAATCAATAAAAACTCATCTTCATAAACAATCTCTAACGGCATCGCAATCGGTCTTAAACTAGGTGAACGCACTTCCGGTGGAAAAATAACTTTAACTCGGTCTCCTTGAGCCAATACTTTCCTTACCGTCACTTGCTCCTGATTGACCAAAATTTGCCCACCGTCAAATTTTAAAACTTTCACCATGCCACGTGATAAACCAATTTTATTTCTTAAAAAATCACGGAGGATCATTTGATCCTCCGCTTCAGTCACTTGCCAGCTTAACAAATCACTCGACACCTTTCTCGAATTCAATTAATACTCATCAGAAATAAATGATTCTCGGACGCGTTGCCAAAATGGAAATGCCCGAAATCGAGCAAATTGAATCCGTTCTTTTGCGACCGTATATTCTAACGAAACAACGTTATCAACACTTTTAGTCATATGATCAATCGTGATGACAAAATTTTGATCACGATTAAGTGGAACAAATTGACACTTGTGATGACTTGGTAAAATAAGTGGTGAACCGATCGTCCGGAAAACACGATTATTAATCGAGGACATCTCTGTTACTTGCATTGTTGATAGTGATGGGTGGACAATTGCACCACCAAGTGCTTTATTGTAAGCCGTACTCCCTGACGGTGTAGACACACATAAACCATCCCCGCGGAAACGTTCAAAATGTTGACCATTTATGTTCACGTCAACGACAAGTGAACCGTCAATCTTCTTTATCGTCGCCTCATTTAATGCTAAATACTTCTTCGGTTCTGACTCACCTTCGATCATTAGACTCATCGAAAGCAATGGGTATTCCTTAATTTCAAATTGGTTTTTGGAGATTGCAATCACTAATTTTTCAATTTCATCAGGCAACCAATCTGCATAAAATCCTAAATGCCCTGTATGTAAACCAATGAACGCTGTTTTCTCTAGTCGATGAAAATAGTCATGAACCGTGTAAAGAAATGTTCCATCACCGCCAACAGAAATAACCAGATCCGGTTCTTCCTTGCTGATTTCTAAATCAAAATCCAATAAGTATTGTTCAACCATCGTCTTAATCATATTTGATTTATGATCACCTTTTGATGCAACAAAGAATTTCATCAATTTAATGGCCACCTTTTTTTATTTTACTTTTTCTTATGAAAAATCCATTGTGCTTCTTGTACTTCTTCTCTTATTTTAGCCATTTCTTCATCTAATTGAAAGGCTGCTTCAGCTGCACGTTGTAATCGCATCTGAATCTGTTCAGGTATTTCACCACTATATTTATAATTAAGCGAATGCTCATTAATCGCCCAAAAGTTCATCGCCAATGTTCTAATTTGAATCTCAACAAGAACAAATTTTTCACCGTGGATTGTCGCCACAGGATAACGAACAATTAGATGGAAAGATCGATAACCACTCGACTTCTTTTCTTTTAAGTAATCTTTTTCTTCAATAACTTCAAAATCATGTCGTGCATATAATAATTTAACGATCGTATAAATATCATCAACAAACTGACATACGATCCGAATGCCTCCGATATCTTGAAGTTGTTCATCTATTTGGTTTAGTGGAATGCCTTTCCGATCCGCTTTTGATAAAATACTCGCAACTGGTTTAACACGTCCTGTCACAAGCTCAATCGGAGAGTATTGTTTCTCGATCTCATACTGTTTCCGCATCCCACGAAGTTTAACTTTTAGTTCATCAACTGCTTGATGATATGATACTAAAAATGTTGTCCAATCGATCTGTTCTACCATGATTACACCACCCCTAAATTTATTGTATCATAGAGAATGATTTTTTCGAGATCATTTCTCGACTTTTAACAAGCTAATCCTCTATACTATGGTTAAACGATTTCAGTGAAAAGTCCAGCTTTTATTATCGCAAAGGAGCGAACTAAATTGCAACAAGAAATAGAATTTGAAGCAAAAAATCTTTTATCAGAACAGGAATATCAATTACTAGTTGCTCATTTCAAAAGTAATCAACCAAAAACGCAAATTAATTATTACTTTGAAACAGAAGATTTCTTCTTAAAAAGTAAAGGAGCAGCTTTGCGAATCCGTGAGTTAAACAATCAATCGGTTTTAACACTCAAGCAACCAATGGAAGACGGTTTACTCGAAACACATGTCAAACTATCAGAAGAGACAAAAAAGCAGTGGTTGAATGGAAACCCAGTTGTTATACCACAGTTTAAAGAACACTTAAATGAACTTGGATTAGACCCTGAAAAGTTGAAATATTGGGGAAAACTAACTACTGACCGAATTGAAATTAAAGAGCAGCAAACAACAATTGTTTTGGACAAAAGCTATTATAATAACAGAGTTGATTATGAGCTCGAAATTGAGGCGAACTCGCTAGACACCGCGAATCATCAGCTTAATAAACTCTTAAAAGCTCATGGAATTGAAAGAAAACACACAGCCAACAAAATTGTTCGATTCTTCCAAACACTCAATTAATAACAGGTGTTTATTTCCTTTTAAGCGTATCAGTTGCTCAATCATGACTGTCCTTGGTACAATGTAATTAACGTTAAAAAAGAACTGTATGTATGACAGTTCTTGATCAGAAAGGAGAATCGATTTGAGCTTTAAACAAACTGAACCTTATATTGAATTAAATACGCGTACTAAAAAGGTCCAGTGTAGCTACTTTGATCTTCTAAAAAAACCTATTGAAATTTATTTGTTTATTGATCCGATTTGTCCGACATCATGGACAATCAATCCATATATAAAAAAGTTACAGCTTGAGTATGGACGATTTTTTACGATCCGACCAATTTTATGTAGTAAAATGCTTCGAGTCAATCAGCGGATTGTCGAGGATCCAATTCTAATTGAAGAAGTCATTACGCGAATGAATCGTCACCCTGAAAAATGTTTCGATCCAAAAGAGTATCATAAAAATCCAATTAAGTACCCAGCGGATATTTTCTTTGCAATTAAAGCCGCTGAACTTCAGGGAATTAATGCCGGCAGACGTTACTTGCAAAAAATCCAAGAATACCTGCTGTTAAATCAGGATGATATATCTGTTGATGAAGTACTGATCGATATTGCTAAAGAAGTCAAACTTGATGTTGAGGAATTCAAACGAGACCTCCATTCGAATAGTGCCAAAAAAGCATTGCGATGTGATTTAAAAGTATCACGCGAAATGGAAATTGATCAAGCACCTTCAATCGTCTTTTTTAGTGAATCAGAGGAAGATGAAGGACTAAAAATAGCTGGTTCTTATAGCTACGATATCTATGTGAGAGTGCTATCAACCTTGCTACAGACAGCAGTTAAGCCATTCGACAAGCCTGATCTAGAAGATTTCATGTCATACTATCATTTCTCCAGTTCTGAAGAAATTGCTATTATCTATGATTTACCTGTAAAAAAAGCAGAGCAAGAAATGAAAAAACTCCAATTAAAACAAATTGTTAAAAAAGTTTGTATTAGCGGACAATCATACTGGCACTACTTGAAGCAATAGCAATCATAACTTATTCAAATTAATCAATGATGTTCGTAAACCATTCCAGTTTATGAACATCATTTTTTCATTGGTAAAAACATAACTTAATAATAAAGTGCGTTAAAAATGATCAAAGAAGGTGTTATTATGAACCAGTTGATTCGATTCATTTTCGTTTTGATCTTGTTTGTAGTTGCTGTTATTTTGAACCTATTCGGCCTCATGCGGATCGCACCGATCTTACTTACCTTACCATTTTTGTTTATTTCCATCTATGTCTTGCTCAATTTTTTCTTTCACCGAAATACATTTAGAGGATTTAAATAACAAAAGTTAACGGGCTAAGCTTCTGATTTGCGAGCGGTATTTCTGACTTTGTGGGCGAACGCACATCGGTTGTGGGCGATATTTCCGACTTTGTGGGCGAACGCACGCCAAAAGCGAGCTAATCCCTCACGACAGATAAAAAAACGCGAGAAGCACAATAGCTCCCGCGTTTTTCTCTTCTTAATTTAATTCCTCATATAAAGCTTCCATTTCATTCAACTTCTCTTCAAAAATATCAAGGGCTTGTAAGATTGGTGTTTTCTCAGTCATATCAACACCAGCTTGCTTCAATACCTCGATTGGATAATCACTGCTTCCAGCTTTTAAGAAGCCAAAGTAACGATCGATTGCCGGCTGACCTTCTGTCAAAATTTTAACTGATAAAGCTTGTGCTGCTGAGTAGCCTGTTGCGTACTGATAAACATAATAGTTGTAATAGAAGTGTGGGATTCGTGCCCACTCTAAACCAATTTCCTCATCATGGACAACATCCTCACCGTAATACTTCTTGTTTAACTCATAATAATGCTTTGTCAACGTATCAGGCGTCAACGCCTCACCATCTTGCTCCAACTTATGAATCAAGTGCTCAAATTCAGCAAACATCGTTTGACGGAAGACCGTGCCCCTGAATCCTTCTAAGAAGTTATTTAACAAATAAAGTTTCTCTTTCGGGTCTGCTGTTCGTTCAACTAAATATTCATTTAACAATGACTCATTTAACGTAGAAGCCACTTCAGCAACAAAAATTGAGTAGTTACCATATCGATAAGGTTGATTTTCACGTGTATAATAACTATGCAATGAATGACCGAATTCATGTGCTAAAGTAAACACGTTATTCAAATTATCTTGCCAGTTCATTAAAATGTATGGATTTGTTCCATATACTCCTGATGAATAGGCACCACTGCGTTTTCCTTTGTTTTCTTCAACGTCTACCCAGCGATTTTCAAAACCTTCTTTCAACCGATCAATATACTCCTCACCAAGCGGGGCAAGTCCATCAATTAACAATTGTTGTGCTTCTTCATAACTATAATTAAAATCAATATCCTCAACAAGTGGTGTGTACATATCGTACATGTTCATCTCATCAAGGCCAAGAATTTTTTTACGTAACTTAACGTAGCGATGCAGGAGATCCATTCGGTCATTTACCGCCTCAACTAAATTATCGTAAACTGTTTCCGAGATATTGTTACGATCAAGTGCTGCTGCACGTGCAGATGGATAGTTACGTACTTTTGCCATCGCATTATCCTTTTTCACATTACCTGATAGTGTCGATGCAAACGTGTTAATAAACTGATCATACGTCTGATACATTGATTGAAAAGCTTCACGACGAACCGAACGCTTACTTGATTCCATAAAGTTAATATATCGACCATGTGTCAATTCAACATCATGACCATTCTCGTCCTTAATCGTCGGGAATGTTAAATCTGCATTATTTAGTGAACCAAATGTTTGTGATGAACTATCGATCACTTCACTTAATTGGGCAATTAATGCCTCTTCCTTTTCTGACAGTACATGCTTAGCTTGACGAGCAATATCTGTTAAAACCTTATCATAAAGCTTTAATTCTGGTTTTTCCTCGGTAAAACGTTTAATTTTATCAGAATCAATCGCTAAAATTTCAGGAACAATAAAACTCATCTCACTCGCTGCTTGCGTATACAACGTCATTGCCTTCGCATTTATGCCTTGATAAAATGAATTCGTTGTATCTTGGTCGTAACGCATATGAGCATATGTATAGAGCTTACCAATTCGCTCCGATACCGCATCCTCTAATGCTAACAACTGATAGAGTTGCTCAGCAGAATCTGCTAACGTTCCTTTAAAAGCAGCAAACTTCTCCAGTTCAGCTGAAACAGCTTTTCGCTCTTCCTCCCAAGCATCATCCGTAGCAAAAATATCCTCTAATCGCCACGTTCTTTCTTCAGCAATTTCTTCCCTTGTTTGTAATTTACTCGCTTCTTTTGTCAAAATTTATTCCTCCTTTATTTTTAAGAATCTTGCCCATCAATTTTTGAAACTTCCTTGAGCAAAAATTCAAACTTCTTTATTTATTTCTCTAGTTATTATACCGCAAAAAGCAATTTTTTATCGGTAAAAGCACTTTTGTGCTAACATCCGCTGAATACTAACATCTTTAGCTAATGCTTCATCAATTGTTTGATACTGACCAATTGATCCCCTTACTTGATAGGTTTCACCTACTTTGATAATTTTTCCTACTTGTAAAAAGTAAGACAAATAAGCTTCGACAGGATCATTTTTTTGACTGAGCATTGGAAAATTGATGAGTTTTTGTTTTCGAAATCGTTGCATATAGCCGTTCAATTGCTTGGATGAAAACTGTGGGAAGTGATTAAGAAAATCATAACATAAGTAGGTCTGCCAAGTCCAAACTGAGACTTTCATCGTCCACTGTCCATTGACAGGTAAACCGATCCAGCTAGACATAAGCGATGGAAACAGTTGATTTAAATAAAGCCATTCTCTAAATTGTTTTTCAGTCTGATTCATTTTATGGGGAAGTTTTAATCTGAAGCGTTTCTTTTCTGAAAGCCACTCGGGGGTAAAAATAGACAGTTGTTCTGTTTTAAAAAATTGTTCGAAACGGATTGAAGCTAATCGCTTAAATTTTAGTTGTCCAACTGAGCGACTTTTTCCAGTCAAACAGATGAGATCATAGCGTGCAAATTGTTTCGAGTCTGGACAGTAAAAATACAATTTTGGATAGATGTCATTGTTGAATTGATGTAGAAAGCTTTGTTCTGTTGGCGTTAAATATAAACCTTGTTTACTGAGGCGGCGCATCCGATTCCCACCCAAAATCCACAGTGGTGTGATCCCAATCGATTGATAGCCCCGAGTCCGAGCCAATATTTCTTTCAGTGGAATCGTGGCACATTGATACTCAATCGCTAGCCTCTTCTGGGCAAACTGCACGATTAAATCAGCACGTTGCTTGATCTCCGGTATATAGTGCTCTAACTGAACCGAAAACCCTTGATTAGTTAACCACGTAAATAAATCTAACTTACCTCTCTCATGATACACACCCTCTCCACTCGCTCGATTCGGACAATTTTGTAACGATTTATGGGCAAAGTGAGCGATCATTTGCGTACCCGCCTTCATGATTAATTTAGTTTTACAAACTGGACAGTAAAAAGGAGTTTTAGCTTGTTTGAGTTGAATGATTTGTGACCGTGGGAGAAGTGCGAGGGTTACGCGTTTGCCTTTACTTGAAACCGCTTGAAGCATAGTCACCATCCTTTTTTTCGTGATAGACCACTATTCGACATCATTAGACTCTTTTCCTGCTTATTTTGCAAAATAAAAACACCTAACGGACAAAAGAGCAGTCGATTAAGTGTTTCAATGAATTATTGAAAAAATTGCTTTGTTTGTTCTAATGCTTGTTCAGAGAAAATAGTTTTTCCATATTCTAAAATGACTGGAATGGTGACCTTTTTCTTAGTTCCATATTCATAGATAATACTTAGAAGATTATCTTGAACATATTCATCTAAAATGTTGTCGTCAAATTTCACAATTAAAATGTAAAGATTTTTGTAGTGATACAATTCACTTTCAATGCCGTCTTCTAGATCGATTCGATGACTTAACTGAATCATGTCCTCAAAGTCACTAAAAGCGATCGTATGATGAACTAAGCGTGGATATGTCTGACCTTCCGCTTTTCGACCAGAATCTCTGGCTGCTTTGGCTAATTGAATATCAAGTAAATTCTCTAGCTTATCGTTCAAACTTTCTTCAACTTTAGAAGTGTCATCCCCTAATTCTAAATTCTGACCATCCTTAGAAAGTTGGGCTTTTGTTACCGTGATCTCTAACCCTTTTTCCATCGCCTGAACTTGAATCCATAATGGGCCTTCAATATCAAAAGATTCTTGATCGCCAGCCTCATCCATCACCTGCCAAAAGAGTTGTTCACTCCGCTCGCGATTATACCAGATTTCTTCACGGTTAAAACCACGATCCTCAATATCCAGATAAGACATATAAAATTTTATTGTGTTTTCATTAATTCTTTCTATTTCCATTCAGCTTCTCCCCTTTCAACAAAAGGTCCATCGCCATTCACTTTATTTATATCTTACTCTACCCTATTTAAACATGTGCTAAGCATTTAAAAATAATTATTATCAATTACCTATTCTAACGTATTTACCTGGAGATGTCATCCTTTTTGATAAATGATTGACAACGAAAAAACACAACCTAATTATCGGGCTGTGTTTTATTTTAAGTATAAAAGTTAATTAACCATTCTTTGCGCTTCAAGCAACTGTAAATTTCTCACCTTGCGTGGCAAAAACCTTCTAATTTCATCTTCATTATAGCCAACTTGTAGTCTTTTCTCATCAAGAATAATTGGGCGACGTAAAATCCCTGGATTCTCTTGAATTGTATCAATCAAATCCTTTAATGACATTTGCTCAATATCAACCTCTAATTTTTGGAACGCCTTAGATCGTGTTGAAATAATTTCATCTGTTCCATCTTCAGTCATCCGTAAAATTTCCTTAATCTCATCAATCGTCAACGCATCGGAGAATATGTTTCTTTCTTGATATGGTATGTTGTGTTCTTCTAACCATGCTTTCGCTTTCCGACAAGAAGTACAGCTTGGCGAGGTATAAAGTGTAACCATTTGATTTCACTCCTCATATATATAAATTTAATTGTTAATTAATTCATTATCAAATGACAATTACTATAATCTAATAACTAATTATAATTATACTACATATTGTGGTTTATTAACAGACCTTAATACATATTTACAAACTATTTACACAATTATTGCTCTTATTCGGCTTTCCTTACTCGTTATTCCCTATAAGAGATCTTTTAAACATGATTTCTCAAGTAAAGAAAAAAACTTTTCTCAATTAGCGATGAATAATCACTCACTAATTGAAAAAAGTTAATTGATCCACTCTAAAATTAATCAGATGATTTTGATTGTTTTTAATTTAACTCTGAAAAGATATCGGCATTTTTGCCTACTTGATCAAATGTTAATACTTCTTCTGCTGATTGATACGCCTGTCCGTATATTTGTTCATCTTTATACGTGTGGATATCTTGATACATCTGGCGCATTTGTCGATAGATCGCTTTTTCATTTTGATTCGTCGGGGACCAATATAATATCTCCAAACGACTATTTTCATTTGTTGCTAAAGATCGGCGGTTATAGCCAATTGCTTTAGCATGTTTAAATTTTTCTCTCTGGTAAAAATTCAATCGCTTTAATGAATCCGTTTCTTGATAATCAACAGGTTCTACTTCAAGTATAATTGGCTTTTCTCTCTGCTTTAATTGCTCAATTAATTGATGACCGATCCCCTTGCCACGAGATTCAGATGAAACATACAAATAATCAATAAAGATGAATTCTTCAAATTCAGCATACATTAACACATGATCTGGCCCTTCGTCTTTAAAGTAAACGTCACCCTTCTCCTTTAGCAATAGTTCCATATGTTCTTTCGATTTCATTTCCTCAATTGGAAAATACTCTTGCAATTTGTTAAACCAATTCAAACTGTCCACCCTTTCGTTAGTGATCAAGCTTTTTCATTATAACGAAGCGAGCTCTATTTGTTAACTCACAAAATCAGTCAGATAGTACTGAATCAGAGCAGATTTCTTCATAACGTACAGCTTACACTTAGAAAACTCCTTTTTTCAAAAGTATCGTCCAGTTTAATCCGTTTTTAATCAATTAAGTGGTGTATAATCAACGCCTTCTGTATAAACATTACCCGCATTCCATAGTAGGAATTCATCAATACCATTTTCATTTAATGCACGAATCTGCGCCTCAACTTCTGCTACACCATATTGGAATGTAGATCCACTATAGAGCCAAGGTGCCTCAAAATCTTGAATCCACGGACGTGAAATTGGCGGCTCTGCTAACGCCCCTAAAACTTGATTTTCAAGCTTACTATAAGCATCAACTAAAGCATACGGTTCCTGATCAGGATAATCAATGCCAAAATGTGGTGTCCAGTGGCTCGGATAGATCATCGACGAAATCACGTCAACGTTCTCTGATATTCTTGAGAAATTCTGTCCAATCCCAGGAGTTTCTTCAACCGTTACAGCATAACCAAATATATCTACCGACACATCTACCCCATATTGATTTAATTCTTCACGTGCATATGCAACAAAGTCGGTCACAGCCTCAACCCGTTTTTTCACATCATCCATTTCAATCTCAGCATAATCCCCTTGACTGTATTCTAACGCTTCCTCACGAAGTTCAAACCCTTCTGGATAACGAACATAGTCAAACTGAATATCCTGGAATCCAAGCTCAACAGCCTTTTTAGCAATTTCCACATTATATTCCCAGACTTCTTTTTCATATGGGTTAACAAATGCTTCTCCACGATTATTTACCCATACTTTTCCGTTCTCTAAAAATGATAAGTCAGGACGTTTTTCTGCAAGAACACTGTCTTTAAAGACAACAATTCGAGCAATTGGATAAATCCCATGCTCTTCTAACATATCCATCATTTGAACGGGATTACTAATATAAGGCTTTGATATATCGTAAAATGGTGAATCTTCATCCGGTCTAAAGGTTAGATTACCGTAATCATCTTTAATATCAATTACCATCGCATTTAATTCGGTCGTATTAACTAGGTCTAGCAACGTATCAAAACGTGCACCACCAGCAGAATGGCCCGTTACATAAAGACCTCTTACTGCATCAGGATATTCAAAATGATAGCCTGAATCATATGTAAATCGAGCTAAAAGGCGAATTGGTTCAATCACTTTAATTTGTGTTTCTCGGATCACATGATCACTACTTACATACTGTTTATTCTCTTCTGCCTTGATGCTCGGTTGATTTACTAACAAACTTAATAATACAATCACCAAAAGTAACCAACCTTTTCTCTGATGTCCCAACATACCCTCTACCCCCCAAGTTATTATGCCTCAAAAAAATCATTGTTTGAGTTAATTTCATAATAAAAAAATTTTAGTTAAAACACGAGCATTTACACATTTAGTGATAGTATCATACGTAAATAGGTGGCTGAATCAAGTGATCGGAACGACAGGTGGCGACTCTAGCGGGAAAAGATCGTGTCCGAAGATCCAGTAAGTAAATTAAGGAATGTTAGACTAAGAACGCCACGTTCATGTGGCAACGTCTAACTGACCCACATCCTATGCGCCCGAGGCCGATCCCGCAGAAAGCGTCCACCTAGAGTGGAGATCACATGGATCCCTCCAACTCTATTGTTCGTGTTTTATCCTTATTTAAGTAATTATAAAATTCATTCGTTTATTAAAATCCTTATTAGCATGTCACATATCCTCCATTATATAAGAAAAAAGGACAAATAGATATGTTAAATCACAATTTCCGACAAAATGACCGTTCAAAAAAGGGGCTGTCCAGAAAGTCAGTAAAAACTGATTTTCGGTGACAGCCCTTTTTATAATTATTTTTTAAAAAACTATTCAAAAAAATCGCCTTTTCTTGTAAAATGGAGTTACCACACTACCA
>DUPD01000032.1 GCA_012838505.1 Bacilli bacterium
AGGATAAATCGTCGTATCAAAGCTCATTCATAAGTAGTAAATTAGTAGTAAATTGAGTGGTTTTGACCTTGATAAAGTGTGATAAGTCCAGTTTTTATGCGGATAACTAGATTTTTATGCTATTTTTTATTTAAAAATTGCAAACAAAATAGGCAGTCTGCGTCCTGTCTTGGACTTCCAAAATGAACATTACAAATATGAAAGCCTTCTTCATAAAGTCTCGCTAGGTTATCATGACCCTCACCAATCACATTTGACTGATCACTCTTTTCGGTAGCTTTTGTCGCTTCTTTTTCAACTTCTTCGTCTAAGCGTTGACGTAAATGGTGATTTTCAATCGTCATCCGATGATTCTCTTTTAAAAGTTCTTTAATATGTCCTTTTAAGTCACCTAGTTGTTGGTAAAGTTGACCGATTTGTTCTTCCATACTCGATACTTGATCAAACATTTCTTTATTGTTCATGACACTTACCACCTCATTATTCCATGGTCATTAAATCAACAATACCTTGCTCAATTAATTCATCTAAAGTATATTCAACAACGCGCTCTTTATCAGTAATTTCAATTTGAATCACACGCTCAAGTATGTTTAAACCAACAACTTTTCCTTTTCCAAGTGGGGTCTCGATTCGTTCACCAAGGTCAGGAAGCTGCTTTTTCGCTTGTTCATAATCATCGTTCTCATATTTTAGACAACACATGAGACGGCCACATAGCCCCGATATTTTTGCAGGGTTTAGTGATAGATTCTGATCTTTAGCCATTTTAATCGAAACAGGCTCAAAATCACCTAGGAAGGTTGAACAACAAAGCATCCGCCCGCATGGTCCGATTCCGCCAAGTAGCTTCGCCTCATCTCTAACGCCTATTTGTCTTAATTCAATTCTTGTTTTAAAAATTGCTGCTAGATCTTTAACCAATTCTCTAAAATCAATTCGTCCATCGGCTGTAAAATAAAAGATCACCTTATTGCGGTCAAAAGTATACTCAACATCAACTAAATTCATATCAAGCTGATGTTGGTTAATCTTATCAAAACATGTTTGATAGGCTTCTTCAGCACTTTTTTTATTTTCTAGAACTGTGTGCTTATCCTTCTTCGTTGCGATTCTAATTACCTTTTTAAGTGGTAATACAACGTCTTCCTGATCGACTGCTTTATTTGCAATCACAACTTTACCAAATTCAACTCCACGAGATGTTTCTACAATCACATACTCATTCTTTACTATATCTAAACGGTCTGGATCAAAATAATATATTTTACCCGTCTTTTTAAAACGGACACCGATAACTTCTATCATTTATCATCACCTCTGCATCTGCAGTACTAGTTTCTCCATCACTAATGTTGGATGAACATTTTGTGTTAATTGTTTTTTAGCTTCTAAGATTAATACTAGAATCTCAACAATATCTTGTCGTGACCAGTGCCAAGTTGCCTGCTCTAACTCTGTTAAATAGCTTTGATAAACAAGTGACTCTTGTTGGTCAAGCTGTAAATAAATCAAATCTTTAAACCAATATGTTAAGAGATCTAAGCTCAAATTAAGCTTGTCTCGATCTGAAAAATGAGTCATCCATTGTTTTTGAATAAAAAATAATGTCTCATCCAAATTTGATTGAAGTATACTTATCAATTGTACCATTAAGCTTCGTGCCTGCGCAAACCACTCATCTTGATCTAACTTCATTGCTTGTTCAAGATTTGGCATCACAACCGAAAATAAGCGTGCATTTTCTCGGGAGACCGCATTATTTTCCAATATTTGTTGCACTGATTTTGGTGAAAGTGGTTTTAATGTGAGTATTTGACATCTTGATTTAATTGTATCCAAAATTGCCTGGTTATTTTCAGTCATTAAAATAGCAGTTGTTTTTCGACTCGGCTCCTCTAAAAACTTTAACAACCGATTGGCAGCATTTGTTGTCATTAAATCAGCATGAGAAATCAAGTAAACTTTTTGATTCGACTCCATCCCCGTATAAGTAAACTCTTTTTGTAAGTGAGCAATTTGGTCTTTTTTAATTGATGCTCCATCTGGACGAATCCAATGCACATCAGGGTGATTACCGGACTCAATCCGTTGGCAATCATGGCATTGATTACACGGTTCACTATTGTCAATTTGCTTGCAGAATAAACTTTTTGCTAATAAGTAACCGATTGCTTCCTTACCTGTTCCTTTGTCACCTTGGATTAGGTAGGCATGTGAAACACGTTTTCTGACTAACATTTGCTGCAACATTTTTGTAGCAATCGGTTGACGTTCTATCATATTTGACCAACTTCTCATAAACGCACCACCAATTTAGAAACCAATTTCAATTCACTCTATTAAAAAAGAATGAAATCAACATGATCGATTTCACCCTTTTGTTGTTATCATTATTTTACCACAGATCGTTGGAATGTCACTTGTTCACGAGTATAAATTGATCAACATTCCTTTAATTTCTCCAATCATATCCAATAAGTCAATTGAACGCTTTTCTTGCTCGACAACTGCTTCCGTTAGCTCAATTAATTTTTCATCTATTTGCTTTACAATCAATAATCGACGACTATTTCCATTCATTTGAAACGTATGAGAATGAGATATATCCAAGCCATACTGGACAGCTTCTTGAATAAAATCCTTCACAAAACGTTTGAATTTCGTTAATTCTCGAATCGTACGATAACGGGAAAGACGTTCACCTTGGTCAGTAATTTCCTCCATCAACTGTTCAAGTTGATCGACTTGTAGCTTTTCGGACTGCGCCATCACCATTGCATCAAAAGATAGACTCTTCTTCTTAGACGCTGCTTTTTTTGGCTTTCGAGCATCAAGCTGTGACCTAATATCTTTATTAATCTTCACAATACGTTCATCCTTTAATCACTAAAATTGATGGAATTGATCCACTGGTAGAACAAATACTGTTGATCCGCCAACTTCGATATTGATTGGCTGTGGAATATATGAATCTGTATTTCCTCCCATTGGAGAAATCGGAGCAACCATCTGCTCACGTTGACTAGACTTCTCTTTGATAATCTCAAGTGCATCATCAACATACTCATCATCACAACCAATAATTAATGTTGTATTACCTTCTTTTAAAAAACCACCTGTTGAAGATAGCTTCGTTGTCTTAAAATCTTTTTTATTGAGTGCGTCAATTAGTCGATTACTATCTTTATCTTCAATAACAGCCATAATTAACTTCATGATCAGTCGCCTCCTGAATAATCTTCCTATCCATTAATTTGCAACACTATCTTTTTAAAAGATGCTTCAATCACACTTTCTAATGATTGCTCCGCATCAATCGAATAAATCCTTGAGGGAAAACGCTTTTGTAATAATTGATAACCTTGATAAACCTTTTGATGAAATGATAAGTGCTCAACATCTAAACGATTTTTCTCACGAAATTGGTTTGCTTGAATTCTAGCCAATCCGACTTCTGGCTTCAAATCAAAAAATAAGGTCAAATCCGGCATAAAATGATCAATTGCGAATTGATTGATCTGATAGATATGATCGATTCCTAAACCGCGTGCATGACCTTGATAAGCCAAGCTACTGTCAATAAAGCGATCACATAAAACGATGTTTCCTTCTTCTAAAGCAGGTTTAACTTTTTCCATAAGATGCTGTCTTCTTGCAGCAGCATACAATAAAGCTTCTGTTCTGGCATCCATTTCGATATTCTTCTTATCTAATAAAATTTCACGAATCTGTTCAGAAATACTAATGCCACCCGGTTCACGAGTAATCACAACTGAATAGCCTTGTAACTTCAACAATTCCGCAACACCAGTTAAAGCTGACGATTTACCTGCCCCTTCGCCTCCTTCAAATGTGACAAAATATCCACTCACTTTATTATTCTCCTTTAGCTTGCTGAGACGATCCACTTTGCTAGAATCCATTTCTCATCAACAAAGCATTCTGTTAATTCTTACTATTATTGTATCATGTTTATGCGAAAATATTAAATATTCTTTCTATAATTATCTAGCTTCCCTTAAAAATCTCGTATTCTTAGTGGATTAGAATACGAGATTTTTAAGTCAACTTTTTAACGGCTGTTCCCTCATTCTTCTTAACTTATTAATGAAGAAACGGTAACCGGGATCTTCTGGATCAGTTGCAATCATTTTCGCCTGACATTGATCGCAGACGTATAAATAATAGATAAACATGCCCTCTGACTGATTTGTCTCACAAATATGACAATAATGCATCCTCTCCACCTCCATTGCTAGCTTTACCGAAAGTGGAGTAACTTATACACTATTTTTCTAGAAAAATAATTCATTCACATTAAAAAATCTACCCTGCTAGGTGTTCCTAACAGGGTAGATTAATATTCTTACTCTTCGTCTACTTCTTCTTCTACAGGCGTAATTTCATCAGCCTCAAATGGCTCATCTTGAGTTACACCAATTTCGTAGCGATATTTACCAGTACCAGCACCGATTGCATAATCAGTTACACGGTTGTTAACTGGAACAATAAGTGCACGGTAGACAGTTGGAAATACTGGGATTTCATCAACCATAAGTTGTTGCCACTCGCTGTAAACAGCTTGACGGTGAGCATAATCAAATGATTCTTCAGATAAGCCTTCTGCTAGTAATCGATCATTTTCTTCGCTTGCAAAACGTGGGTAGTTATATGCTGCCGTACGACCATATAATCCTGATGGGTCAACGTCAGAACCTACACCCCAAGCACCTTGATAAATATCAATATCTGGATCATCTGCTTCAACACGGTCATAGAATGTGTTGAATTCTTGTAGACGACCATCTAATAATTTAACGTTTAAGCCGACTTCTGCCCAAGCTTGCATGTAATATCGTGCAAGTGGTTCAGCTGTATCTCCACCTGACATTGAAGCAAAGTTAATCACTAACTCATTACCATCACGGTCTTCACGGAAGCCATCTTCATCAACATCGATATATCCAGCCTCATCTAAGATCTCATTAGCTTTATCAACATCATATGTTGGTGCTTCAATTGAATCATCATGATAATCTGGGTGTGAAGGTGGAATTAATGTTGTTGCATTCCAACGTAAGCCATCATAGAATTCATTTCCGATTGCATCGTTATCAACCGCATGCCACATTGCACGACGTAAGTTAACATCTGCCATCTTCATATCTGGATCCATAACCACTTCACCAGCGTCAGCATCCCAGCGACCTAACTTAAATCCAATGTACGTATAAGCATTATCAATTGTACCTAAGAACTCAACGTTTGACATGTCATAATTATCTGCATATTGATCAGCTGGGAATGAACTTACTACGTCAACACGACCTGTTTCAAGTGACTGCACAACAACGTTCGGGTTAATAACTTGAACAGTTACACTATCAAGTTGTGGTTCGCCTCTCCAATAATCTTCGTTTTTAACCATTGTTACAGACTCACCTGGAACAATTGATTCAACTTTATATGGACCAAAACCAATTGGGTTACGACGTACCGCGTCTGATGACGCCATCTCTGCAATTGGAATATCTTCAAAAATATGCTTAGCTAACGGATTAGCCCAAATACCACTTGATAATAGCGATGGTGTAAATTGGCTATACGTAATTTTAATTGTTTTATCATTAATGATTTCAATTCCTGAAATCGTATCTGCTTCTCCTGCATGATACTCTGGCATACCTTCAACACTACTTAGTGCTTGCGTATAACGAACGCCATCATACTCTGGGTGTCCAACAACTTCATAGGCATATGCCCAGTCTTCTGCAGTTACAGGCACACCATCATGCCAATTTAAATTCTCATTGATCGTAAATGTGATCGAGTTCGAATCACGATCGACTTCAAAAGTAGCTGCGCCATCTTGTGTATAGTTATAGTTACCATCAATAGCTAGAAGTGACTCATTAAACCAATCAATAATTTGAACATCTGGATTACCTTTGTAGAAATTATAGTTTAATGTTCCTTCAAATGGTGTATCGGATACAAGACCGAAAACTAATTCGCCCCCGCCTGTTGCTTTCCCCTCATTTGTCTTGACTTGGTCGAAATCATCAATTGAGAACATTTCGTCTGATGATTTTCCACCACATGCTGCTAAAACTAACAATGACATTAAGATAAGTGCTAATATGCCTTTTCTTATACTAACCTTTGTCATGTAATAACCTCCCTATTTTTTTATGTTTTTTATCAACTTTACGTTGATGATATATACTAACACCTTTTTAAGATGTAGGTAACAATAATTAAAAAACCACTTAACCTCGACGCTGTCTTGCGTCTGTTGCTCTTTTTAGTGCCTCACCAATGTTACGGACACTAAGCATGAGTAAGAAAATTAAAATCGCAGCCGGCAACCAAATCCACCAACGATACTCTAATGTC